>JACFMZ010000011.1:39822-42665 GCA_019455105.1 Bacteroidota bacterium
CATATTCTTTCATGTTGTAATAATAATCGCCGATGGAGAACTGTGCATCGGGGGCATTTTTACTGTTCGGATACGTCTGCACAAAGCGTTCAAAACTTTCTACCATTTTCAGCGTATCGCCCAGCCGATAGAAACACCAGCCGATATTATACAGCGCCGTCGTTGCATAATCGGATTTAGGAAATTCTTTTGCCGTCACGGCGTATTCACGAATGGCTTTATCAAACTGTTCGGCGTTATAGTAAGTTTCCGCAATAGTGTACTGTGCAAGAGATATTTTATCGCTGTTCGGATATTTAGCAATGTATGAGCGAAACACTTTTGCTCCGTCATCCAGACGGTTTGTTTTCATTAAACATTCGGCGCGTTTATACAAAGCGTCTTCCGCCTGTTCTTTGGAAGGATACACTTCAAGAAATTTTTTAAACAACATTTCTGCATATTGATATCCGCCGCCGTCGTAAAACAACATTGCCGTTTCATACAATACCTGCCCGATGTACGGATGGCCGTGAAGACTGTCGGCAGCTTCGGAAAGGACGCGCACAACATCTTCTACTTTTTGTAAATTTCCGTAAGCGTTTGAAATGGAGACATATGTTTTTGCTTTGGTGTTGTCATCTGCCTGCGGAGAGCGAAGAACTTCCGTTCCGTATTCAATAACTTTTTCAAAATCATTAAGCTGAACATTTAATTCAACAAGAGCGGAAAGATAGCGCATCTTCTGTTCGTCAGTCGCGGATTGTTTTAACAAATCGGAAATGCGGCTGACCGCTTCTTTTCTTTTGCCGATACCGATGTAGGCAAGCGCTAATTTTTCATTTGCCGTGGGGACGGTGGAAGTAAAATTTTCTTTAAATGCCGGCTCGGCTAAAACTTTTTCAAGATCAGCAACGGCTTCTTTATATTTTTTTACCTGTTGATATAACGCTCCCCGGCTGTAGCGGGCTTGTAACAGAGCATTTTCATTGACTGTTGTATCTTTAAGAACCGTGCTCATTTCATCAATGGCATTATCAAATTTTCCCTGCAATGCCAACAGCTCGCCGTAGGAAAGATGCGCATACGGTTTATATTCTGAAGAGTCCGGAAGTGTTTTCAACACTTGCGTAATATATTTTTCTCCTTCGTCAAATTTATTTTGCGAAGAATAAATTTTTACAATTCTTCCGAACGCAAACGGATAAAATTGCGACGATGCTTCAACCTTTTCCAGCGACGCAAGCGCAGCATTCAACTCCGGAAGAAAGAAGTACGACATTCCGAGAAAATAACGAACCTCGCTCAGTTCGGCTTCATCGCTAGTATTTTTTTCTAATTGTTCATATTCTTGAACAGCTTCTTTATAGAGCTTTTCATCGTAGAACGATTTTGCACGCTGCATTTTTGCATGCATCACTTCCCCGGAGGAAGGGTAGTCTTTAATCATTGCCGCGTAACTTTCGCGCGCCTGCTCGAACTTTCCTTCATGCTGAAGCGCCATGCCTCGCATAATTAATGCTTTCGGAGAAAATTCACTTCCTGCATGATAGAATAAAAACGAATCGGCTGCCGCGATAACATCGTTATAATCTTTTGCCGCATTAAAATTTAAGACGGCAAAAAAGCGTGCATTTTCAAGAGAGAAATCGGCCTGATCGGCATATTCGCCGAATGCTTTTACATAAAAATTATATTCCTTTGCGGATTTTTCAAACTCTTTATTATCCTGATAAGTGCGGGCAATTTTGTACTGCATTCGCGCCTGAAAAACTTTATTCTCAAAATTATCATCAATCGCTTTTCGATAAACGGCAACCGCTTCTTCCAATCCCTTCAGCCGAAAAATTAATTCGGACATTTTGATATACGATATTTCTACCAGCGAAGGAAGAAGAGTATAAGTTTTCACAATATACTGATAGCGGGCAACTGCCGAATCGTTTTGCTGCAATTGTTCGTAGGCTTCGGCAATTTTGAAATCCGCCTTGGAAACAAGTTCAAGATTGGAATTATCGGACTCGCGGTTTGACGCCGCTTCAAAAATCTGCCGTTCGCGGTTAACGCGCAGTTCCATATTTTGGAAATCCGTTCGCGAAAAAGATTCCGGCTTATATTCCGTAACGAGCAAAGAAAAAGCACGCAGTCCTTTCTTCCAGTCGTGCAAATCCATGGCATTCTGCCCGATTTGGTACAATGCACGAACTCGATACTGCCCTGCCGGATATTTATCGGCAAGATATTGAAACGCTACGGATGAACTGTCGTACCGTTTTTCAAAATGAAACGCCCAGCCGATATCGTACAGCGCCTGCTCAACTTTTTCATCATTCGGGAATTCCGTTACTAAATTTCTCGCTTCTACAATAGCGCTGTCGTATAATTTTTTCTGAAGAAGCAAATCATAAATTTGATATTGAGAAAGAACCCGAAGCTTCGGCGAATCGTATCGCTGCAGAACTTTGTGAAAAGTGGAAATTGACGAATCAATATTATTCAATACTCTGTAAGCATTTGCTTTTTGATATAACGATGCTGTACGAACACCAACGGTTAGATCGCCGTTGAGGATGGTAACTTTTACGCTGTCCGATGTGAGCAGACTGCTTTCTGTTTCAAGAATTTTATCATATTGTTCGATAGCTTTCATATAATTTCGTGCGGCAAAATAATTTTGTCCGGCAATAAATGAAGCACGTAATTCCTGAGGCGTAGGAATAAAATACGAAAGAGTGCCGATAGCAACGAGAATTGATATGATTACTTGAAATGACATACTTTGTTACATTCTTAAAAAAACATCTGAAAAAAAATAAAGTCAGTCATAGTGACCACATGCAACGTAACAACTGTTTTTCAGATAT
>JACFMZ010000011.1:42675-42926 GCA_019455105.1 Bacteroidota bacterium
CTGACTACTGACTGCAACTTACTTCGCTGACGTTACAAACACAGTCATGCTGAGCGAGGCACAACATTAGTTAATCAGGTCATCCTTCGACTCATTCCGATAAAGAACATCGGAATTCGCTCTGGATGACTATAATTTGTTGTGCCGAGTCGAAGTATCCTTGGTTTTTACGTAACATCAACTACTTCATTAACAACATTTTTTTCGTAGAAACAAAATTGCCGGCGCGAAGCTGGTAAATATACATTCCG
>JACFMZ010000152.1:0-3680 GCA_019455105.1 Bacteroidota bacterium
TGCAATCCCGAAACCGTTTCAACCGATTATGACACGACCGATAAATTATATTTTGAACCGCTCACCGTTGAAGATGTGTTGAACATCTGCGAGCTTGAACAGCCGGAAGGAATTATCGTCAGTTTCGGCGGACAGACGCCGCTGAAAATTGCAAAACAATTAGAAGCCAACGGCGTAAAAATTCTCGGCACATCAACCGAAGGAATTGATTTGGCGGAAGACCGCGAACGGTTCGGCGGATTGCTGCGAAAAAATAACATATCGCATCCGAACTATGGAACGGCATATTCCGTTGAGAATGCGTTGAAAGTTGCCGATGAAATCGGCTATCCCGTTCTTGTTCGTCCTTCGTATGTGCTCGGCGGAAGAGCCATGCAGATTTGTTACAATGCCGATTCGCTGAACGAATATATGAAGCTTGCCGTTGATGTTTCGCCGGAGAAACCGATTCTTATTGACTGCTTTTTGGAGGATGCTTTTGAGTTTGATGTGGATGCGGTGTGCGACGGCGAAGATGTTCTTATCGGCGGCGTAATGGAACATATTGAAGAAGCGGGAATTCATTCCGGCGACAGCTCGTGTGTTCTTCCGCCGTATATGATCAGCGAAGAAAATCTTCAGGAAATAATTGCCACAACAAAAAAACTGGCGTTTGCACTTAACGTGCGCGGATTAATTAACGTGCAGTATGCCATGAAAGATAATGTTGTGTACGTGCTGGAAGTAAATCCGCGCGCTTCGCGCACTGTTCCGTTTGTCAGCAAAGCCACGGGACTTCCGCTGGCAAAAGTTGCCGCCAAAGTAATGGCAGGAAAAAAATTAAAAGAGCTTGGTGTTTCAGGGTTTGACTTCCGCAACGTGAAACATATTTCCATGAAAGAATCGGTCTTTCCGTTTTCAAAATTTCCGAAAGTAAAAATGTTTCTCGGTCCGGAAATGCGTTCAACGGGAGAAGTAATGGGAATTTCAAAATCATTCGGTGCGGCGCTTGCCAAAGCGCAGCTTGGCGCGGGAAATCCGCTTCCGAAAGAAGGAACAATTTTCGTCAGCGTGAATGATAATGATAAAACAACGGAAACGGTAAACATTATCCGCGAATATGTTCAGCTTGGATTTAAAGTTCTTGCGACCGCCGGAACCGCGGCATTTCTCAATCAAAACGGAATTCATGCCGAACCGGTGTATAAAGTCAACGAAGGAAGACCGAATATTGTGGATGCCATAAAAAACGGCGGAGTGCAGTTGGTGATTAATACGCCTCTCGGCGAAGAATCGCGGTATGATGAATACTCCATCGGCTGGGCGGCAATTCAACAGAAGATTGCGTTTATTACCACGCTTTCTGCCGCGTCGGCTTCGGTAAAAGGAATTGCGCGAATTAAAAAGGGGAGTCTGCATGTTCGTTCTCTTCAGGAATATCATCAGGCAATGTACCAAGAGAGCGGGAAATGAAAAAAAAATTATTCGTTCACTTCGGCGTTTGCTCCGTAGAAATTAAATGCATCTTGTCATGGCTCGGGTTAAGTTAGAAATTCCTCAAACGTTTCACTTTGCAACGGAAATCCCGATTCGGATTTCGGATATTAATTACGGCGGTCATCTCGGCAACGATGCAGTTCTTTCTCTTTTGCATGAAGCGCGCATTCGAATGCTTATGGAATACGGCTGGTCTGAATTTAATATAGAAGAAGCCGGAATTATTATGACCGATTCCGTAATTGTTTATAAATCCGAAGCTTTTTACGGCGAATCGATGCGCATGCAAATTGCCGTAAAAGATTTTTCCACCTACGGCTGTGATTTTTATTATCTTATTCGGGAACGGGAAACCGGAAGAGAAGTTGCAAGAGCAAAAACGGGAATTGCTTTTTTTAATTATCAGGAAAGAAAACTTCTCGTTGCTCCTGAAAAATTTCGACAGCAGTTTGAAAAATAATTTATTGTGTTCAGCATGAAGGCAAAATTCCTAAATTGTTTTATCATTATTTTTTTGTTGCTTTACTTTCTCGGCTGCGGAGCAACACAGCCGATTCGAACGCTGGAAGAGGGAGCTTCTTCCGTTCAAGCTTCGCTCGGCGGACCGATAATTCCGTTTGCCGATTTGCCGGTTCCGGTTCCGTATCTTAATCTTGGATATGCCAAAGGAATACAAAAAAATCTTACCCTCTTCGGCAACGCGCATGTAACGGCGCTTCTTTTTAAGGATGCCGCATTTGATGCCGGCATTGTTTCTTCCTTTGCAAAAGAAAAAGGAATGCGTCCTGAAATTACGGTAAAAGTTCAAGGTAACTTTTTCTGGGCGGCGCTACGCGGAAGAGAATTTCGTTTTCTGCCGACCATTCATGCAAACGGAAGTTACCGTGTCGGCGGCCGTTCGCTCTTTTACTTCGGTGCGGAAAATAATTACGATCTGCTTCAATCGCAGAGCCTTTTTTCTCCTTTTATCGGCTATCAATTTCCGCTTTCTCAATCGCTGTTTATGCAGGCGGAAACAAAATGGATTGCCGCCAATAAAGATACGCGGCACGGAATATTTGAAGGATATGCTTCCGTTCTCGGACAGGGAAACATGGGATTATTTTTAGCGTTCACATATCGGCTTAATGAAAAATGAAAACCAATAATTTTACAAAATTCATTTTTGCTCTTTTTTCCGCCGTTCTCTTTTTAAACGGCTGCTTTGATTTGGACAGTAATTTATTCAACAATACATCATTGAAAAGTTACAATCTTTCCAAAGCTGTTATTCCGGAATCGCTTCGGACGCAGATTGTGCTTTCTTCTCAGGGAAAGAAAATTTACGGATACTATGTGCAGTCACCTGATCCGACGCAGAAACTTGTTGTTCTGTATCATCACGGTAATCGGGATCATCTGCAGTTTTATTGGGACAGGGTAGAATATTTTTATCAAATGGGTTTTAATGTTTTCATTTATGATTATCAGGGATACGGAATGAGTGAAGGGGAAGCCAGCGAAGCAGGAATTTATTCCGATGCAACGGCGGCGTATCAGTTTGTCCGCTCAAAAGGTTTTACCGATAACAGAATTATTAATTACGGCTTTTCTCTCGGAGGTGCTCCCGCAACGTATGTAGCTTCGCATGTTTTTACGCCGAAGGTGCATATTCTTGAATCAACATTTGCCTCGGCAGAAGCGCTGGTGCAAAGCGGAACGTTAGCGAATTTTCCCGGTTCATTTTTTATGAACGGAAAATATCCGACAGCGGAAAATATTACATCGGTTCATTGTCCCGTATTAATTATGCATGGCGAAGCTGATACGTTTATTGATATGGAAAAGAACGGAAAAGTTATTTACCGCAATGCTAATAATCCCAAAGAATTTGTGCCTGTTCCCGGCGCCAATCATTCCGATGTTCCGCAAAAGATGGGAATAGGAAAATATTTTACTCTGATAAAGGATTTTTCATTAAAATAATATTATCTCTTCACAACATAGTTTTCCTCTCAGCTGCTATGGTAAATAAATTTTAAAAAATACACCGCTTAAGAAAAATATTTCTTGACAATACCGCCCGTTTTAAGTAACATTCCACCGTTAAAGTTCTTATCACATAAATGTTTCATCCCAAATTAATCAGGTGAGGCGCGCGTGATAACAAAACAAAACAAAACAAAACAAAACAAAACAAAACAAAACAAAACAAAACAAAACAA
>JACFMZ010000152.1:3780-4681 GCA_019455105.1 Bacteroidota bacterium
AACCATTCTTATTTGAACTAGCATTGTTCGTTTTTGTTTTTCTTCATTTTCCCACTGTACTTACATCTCAGATTGTAATTAAAGACTCGGTGAGTATAAACCCTCAAACGATAATTCATAAACTTAGCAATGCTAAATTTAATCCGCTGTACATTCAAACCTACTATATTGGTTCCGGAGAGATTAGCGATTTACATATCGTCAATATAACGGCAACCGATGGATTTGAAACGATACAGATTTTACCTGGCAGTTGTTATAACCTTCCAATGTATGGAGGAATGCTTGGCTCTGCATTTAGCGCAATTACCAGAAATATAACCGTTCAAGTGCAGGCGTCAGTTTGTGTGAACGGAATCCCTTCTGTTGTTCCGTATCATTTAAGTGATACAGAAAATCCTTTGTTAAAGGTACTGGTTACAGAAATTACCCGTAGCGATGGAACTCCTTATACACTTGGTCATATTTATTTGACTCTCATTCCTGAACCGGAAATTACGGTTTATCCTTCCGGAACTGTAATTATCAACCCAGATTACATGCCGATCATTGATGCTATGGAGATACATCGTCCTTCGGTAGGAGAAAAATATGAACCGGAAATTTATTGGGAAACAGAAAATTCTATTAATACAGAAATGTTGTATGATCGGTTCCGTAATGAAGACTCTATCAATATTGAGTTCCGAGCAAGAGCAGAGAATGTTTATGGAAGTGTAACAGCTCAATCAGTTGTAACGATAGAACGGTATGACCGATACCTCGACCATTTTGATATCCTTCCTTCGAAAAAAGTAGTAGAACACGGCGGCGAGATTTTTTTTAGCATAATACCGAAAGATAAACAGGGGTCAAGTCTTATTTGTTGTGTAAAATATTTGGAGGTTATTCACGCTACCAG
>JACFMZ010000153.1 GCA_019455105.1 Bacteroidota bacterium
AGACGGTGTTGCTATTCTGAATGCCATTCAAGATGTCTATCTTTCTAAAGATGTAACAATAGCATAAGGGAAAACCTTTAGCAGACTTTGTTAAACAATTTCTTCGAGGCGTCATCCGCTGCCGCTGGGCACTTGTGACGCCTTTATTTTTTTATGAATGAACAACAGACTACATACAAATGCATTATCTTTGATATGGACGGAACGCTGACGCAGACCAATCAGCTGATTTACGATTCTTTCAATCATATTGCAGAAAAATATATTAACAAGCGGCTGACGCCCGCCGAAGTGATTGCCTATTTCGGTCCGCCGGAAAAAGAAGCTGTTGAAGCGATGATCGGTTCGGAACAAATTGAGACGGCAATGAAAGAATATTATTCTTTCTATCACTCAAATCATAATCAACTCGCCTCACTCTATCCGGGAATAGTTGAAATTTTAAATTTCTTAAAAGAACAGCAGGTGCGTATCGGACTATTTACCGGCAAGGGAAGAAATACAACCGATATTACGCTTCAGCAGTTTGAAATTGAACAATATTTCGATCTTACTATTACCGGCGATGATGTTGATGAATTTAAACCGTCGGGAGACGGCATAAGAAAAATTATGCAAAAATTTTCTCTTCGTCCGGATGAAGTGCTGATGGTGGGAGATGCTGTTGCCGATATTAAAGCGGCAAGAGAAACTAATGTGCAGATTGCATCGGTGCTGTGGGATTCTTACGGAAAAGATGCGGTCTTACAATTGCAGTCCGATTTTATTTTTCACAGCGTGGAAGAATTTTCCCGCTGGCTTCAATTACTCTATTCGAAAAAATGAAAAAATATTTTTTTCTTTTAATGCTATTTCTGTTTTCAATGTCTGCCGCTCAGGTAACGATTTTCGGGCTGCGCGTGTATGCCGATAACGATGAATATCTGCCGCCGATTATTATGAAAGATATCGGCGGTATCACCATTGAGTTTGATGTAATAACTTCCTTTGCGCCGAATCTCAGTATTCAATTTGAACATGTTGACCGTAACTGGCAGCGGGGAAAGAATAATCTTCTTAACGACGAGATAAAATTACTGGCGAGAGACCTGCGGTACATTGCCGCGCCGAACGGTGTGCAGAATTATACATTTCATTTTTATAATTCATTCCCGAACAGTAAAAATACCGTTCAGTTCGAATATTCCGGAAATTATATTTTTCGTATTCTTGATGTGGAAAATAATTATGCCGTTGTTGCCGAAGGAAAATTTATTGTGGTGGAAAATATTGTTCCGACAAATATGAATATAAAAAATACTCTCTATCCTTCCGATGCTTCGCCGTGGAATCAGCGTCTCACAATTACGGTGGATGTTTCGTCTCCCAAAATGTATGTTGCGGCAGATAACAATTCCGTAATGAGTCAATTGATTAAGCATGTGGATATTATTGAAAATTGGAATATCGAATTTCCGTATTCTATAGATACCGATAATCGTTCTGCCGATACCTTTGTTGAAAATTATTTGAAACCTCAAAAACAGTTTTGGATACGAAGCGTTCAGCCGGGGAATGAATACCGCCGTCTCGATCTTTCGAACATCACAAAATATCCGAATCGGCAGACGGCGCGTTTCGCCGACGGCGCTGATGTATCGCGGGTGCTTTGGCAGGGAAAGCAGGATGCGAACGGCGCAGCAAAACTTCGTCCGTTTACCGGCGCAAATTCTGATTATTTGGATGTTCTCATGCGTTTAACGCTTCCCAAAAGATTGGAGAAAAATATTTATCTGGTCGGGGCATTTAACCAATGGCAGCCGGACACCAATTATCAGATGCTTTATGATTCTACGATTTCTCAGTATCAACGGATTATTCGCGTAAAACGAGGCGTGTACGATTATCAGTATGTAACGGCAAAATATAACGAACAGAGAAATATCTTTTCTGATGAAAATTGGTTTGAACTTGAAGGAAATGATTGGCGGACAATTAACCGCTACACGGCATTAGTCTATTATCATGATGAACGGTTCGGCGGCTATGACCGGATTATTGGAATTTCAACAGCAAAAAATCCCGGAGGTGATCTTGGTAAGAGTATCAATAGCATTCGCCAGGAAAACAGTAACGGGGTAACATATTAAAGCCCATAAATTATGAAAACAAAAATCGGCGTCATCGGAGTGGGGCATCTCGGTTCGCTCCACGCAAAAATGTATAATGAAATTGAAACTGCCGAACTTATCGGCGTGTATGATATTGATAAGCAGAAATGCGGAGAGGCTGCTAAAAAATATAAAATTACTTCTTTCGATTCGTTGGAAGAACTCTTGCACGCGGTCCAAGCCGTGAGCATTGCCTCTATTACTTCAAAACATTTTGAAGTGGCAAGGCAGGCGCTGAATGCCGGCGTTCACGTGCTGATTGAAAAACCGATTACTTCGACGCTGGAAGAAGCGGACGAACTGCTTTCGCTTGCTAAAGAAAAAAAATGTCTTATCCAAGTCGGACATATTGAACGGTTTAATCCGGCAATTCTTGCCGTAGAGTCGTACAATCTTTCTCCCATGTTTATTGAATCGCACCGACTTGCGCAATTTAAACCGCGCGGAACCGATGTTGCCGTTGTTCTGGATTTAATGATTCATGATATTGATATCATTCTAAGTTTGGTTCGTTCACCCGTAAAACAGATTGATGCGAGCGGCGTCGCAATCGTTTCCGATTCGCCGGATATTGCCAATGCGCGTCTGCAGTTTGAAAACGGCTGCGTGGCAAACGTTACTTCCAGCAGAATTTCCCGCAACGGCATGCGAAAGATGAGAATGTTTCAGCGGAACGCTTACATTTCCATAGATTTTCAACTCGGCCAGGCGGATGTCTTTCGTCTTGGAAATGAAGGCGAAGGTGGAAACTGGTCAACAATGCTGTTGGGAAATATTGGTGAAGGAAAAAAGAAGCGGGCTATTATTTACGAGCAGCCGGAAGTGAAAAAACTCAATGCCCTGAAAGTAGAATTGGAATCGTTTATTGAATGCGTTCAAAAGGGAACGCCGCCGGTTGTTTCCGGTGAAGACGGACGGCATGCGCTGGAAGTCGCGCAAATGATTATGAATAAAATTCAAATGCAAAATTTAAATTTTGAAAATGAAGATTGAGTTACCGCAGAAAATTTTACAAAAAATCGGCGCGGCTGCCGATGCACACAATATTGAAGTGTATGTCGTCGGCGGATATGTGCGCGATGCGCTGCTGGGAAAAATTGTCAACGATATTGATATTCTGGTGATCGGCAGCGGAATTGAATTTGCAAAAATTGTTTCGCAGCAATTCGGAAATCGTAAAGTTGTGCTTTTTGAAAAATTCGGTACGGCGATGCTGCCCCTTGAAAATGGAAAAGTAGAATTTGTCGGCGCGCGTAAAGAAAGCTACAACCGCGACTCGCGAAATCCTGTTGTGGAAACCGGAACGCTTGCCGATGATCTTTCACGGCGCGATTTTACCATTAACGCACTTGCCGCAAGCATTAATGCCGGAACATGGGGAGAGGTGAGCGACCCGTTTAACGGAATTGACGATTTGAAAGCAAAAATTATCCGCACGCCTCTCGATCCGAAAACAACATTTGACGATGATCCGCTCCGCATTATGCGGGCAGTTCGTTTTGCCTCTCAACTTCAATTTTCTCTTGATGAGAAAACGTTAGAAACAATTCCTGCGTTAAAGGAGCGTCTGGCGATTATTTCCCAAGAACGGATTACAGACGAATTTATGAAAATTCTTTCCAGCCCGAAACCTTCCGTTGGTTTGCGCTTAATGTTCGATACAGGAATCCTGCAAATTGTCTTTCCTGAAGCGGCAGAAATGGCCGGCGTGGAGCAGCGCCAGGATCATCACCATAAAGATGTCTTTCTGCATACCTGCCAGGTTGTGGATAATATTTCGGCGATGACGGATAATATTTATTTACGTTTTTCTGCTTTATTGCACGATATCGCTAAACCAAAAACGAAAAAATTTGTCGAAAGTATTGGGTGGACGTTTCACGGACATGAAGAAATCGGCGCAAGAATGGTAAAACATATTTTCAAACGTCTAAAATTACCGCTTGAACATGTTCCGTATGTAGAAAAAATTGTCCGTTTGCATCAGCGCCCGATGCAGTTGGTTGATGAAACGGTTACCGATTCAGCGATAAGACGAATTTTATTTGAGGCAGGAGATTCAATTGATGATTTAATGTTACTCTGCAGGGCAGATATTACCTCAAAAAATCCTAAACTAGTAAAGCAATATTCTGAAAATTACGATGTCGTTTTAGAAAAGATGAAGGAAGTGGAGGCAAAAGACCGTCTTCGAGCCTTCCAGCCGCCGGTTAAAGGAGAAGAAATAATGAAAATCTGCAACTTACCGCCGGGAAAACTTGTTGGAATATTGAAATCGAAAATTCAGGATGCCATTTTGGACGGCATAATTTCTAATGAATACGAACCGGCGTTAAAATATCTTCATTCTATAAAAGATGAAGTTATTGCTTCTTACAAAGAATAGCATCGGCAAAAGTGTTACCGAATTCGCATACTGAAGTAAAAATCTTTACAATTGCCGTTTAATTTGTTGAAATATTTTG
>JACFMZ010000012.1:0-38106 GCA_019455105.1 Bacteroidota bacterium
AGTAAGTGTCCCAGGGTGCTTCAAGTGTATCCACTGTCCAGGTATAATCGCGCCTGCCGGGTTTTAATTCATTATCAGGCGGTTCTGTTGGGCTGCAGTTAGTAATTAGTGAAAAAATTGCAGCGAGCATTAATGAAAATATCAGGTTGTTATTTTTCATTTGGAAGCCCCGTGTAAACTTTAAGATAGTTTGTTAAGTAATTTAATAAGTGAGAAACTGCTTCTGTTATCTAGTATAACGACATTAGCCGCTATTTTATCAACAACATTTTACGGGTTTTAACAAAATTGTCCGAAGTCAATTTATAAAAATAAACACCGCTTGCTAAACGGGAAGCATTAAAATTTATTTCGTAATAACCTGATTTCATATCTTTATCAACCAATGTTTCAACCAACTGTCCGAGAGAGTTATAAATATTTATTTTCACTCTGCTCTCAACCGGCAAAGCAAAACTTATAGTTGTTGTTGGATTAAAAGGATTTGGATAATTTTGATAAAGGTGAAAATCGTTCGGCAAAGATTTTTCATTTCTCACCGCCAGCGGATAAGAGGTAAACTCGTACAAATCATTATCAAGAGGTTTTGTGGTAACGAACCGCAGCGCATCGCCTGCCTGCGGAACGGCTGCGCCCGTCATTCCGGTAAATGCAATATGCCAGGAAAGATGCAACGAGTCGAGAGAATCTGATTCAAATAAAAACAATTCGTCTAAATCAGAAATTTTTGAATCGCCGTTGAAATCGAGAAAAACAAAATGAGTTTTTCTATCGGCTGTGGTATTGCGAATCGTAAAATACGTCGGAAGCGCCGGCGCATCATAAAACTGCATCGAAGTGTCGCTGATTTGATCAGTAACTTGAATTTCATAATCATACGGAAACGCTGCGGCGAAAATATTTTTATTATCCAAAAGAAGATCCATCAGTCCGATATTTCCGTTCAATTGCGATGTCTGCTTCAGCCAGCGGACAGAATCGGGAATAACGGAAATTGCTGCCGGCTCATCAATCAATAAATGAAAACCGTCGAACGAAGGACCTTCGGTGCGGGCATCAAACCACGCAACATTTGCAAGAAGCGTACTATCGGTGGTGGTATTCACAACGGAATATTTTTTTTCGTTTCCGATTTGCGAAAAACGAATTTCATAAGTATCCGTACTGTGCGGAGTGCCGGCATCTTTCGTAATAGAAAGGAAAGCCGTACTGACTCCTGATTTATGACGAAGAATTGACGCGGGATATTGCACGCGTGGATTATTAAGAACAACAGGAACATCATATATTGTTGAGCTGCTTAATGAGCCGTCGCTGACACTTAATTTTAAATATAAGTTTGAAGAATTCGGAAATGAGAAGGTAGAAAAATTATATGTTCCCGAATTCGGAAGATGATTGGCAACGGGAATCCAAGATTTTTTATTATCATAGCTGATGGAAAATGAAATCGTCAGACTGTCGTCTTCCGGATCGCCTGCTTCCCACCGAATCGGCGAGATTCCGTTCAACACACTGTCTATTGAAGTAAAAAGAACATACGGCGCGCCGTTGCCGATATTATCAATTGTCAGCCGCGGAGTTTCGGTAACGCTGTAAAGCGTTTCGCTGAGCGCAACAACTCGAAATTTATACAGTGAACCATCGGGATAATTTTTTGTATTGAAAGAAAAAACAGAATCGTGAGCGTTCTTTTGTGTAATATAAGTCCAAGATTTTCCGTCATCGTTCGATAGAAAAAGATAGAATGTTAATGAATCGCTGACTGCCGGCTTGCTCCAGCGTAACGAAATTGTTTCGGAAAGTTTTTGCGTTCCGGAAGGGGAGGTGATTGCCAACGGAATATTCTGCTGCGGCGTCATAAATTTTTTGTAATGAAGCGGAAAAGTTTTTGACATATGCAGGTCGGCAAAATACCAGTTATGTTCGGCGTTGGGAGCGAGCAGCAGTTCGGAAAAAGTATTTTCAATTCCTTTTTCTTTTAACTGATTTAAAATCTGCACGTTATTGTTGTAATTACTCGGTCCGGCAGGATTCGAAGAGTGAAATAAAATCTGTAATTTTTTTACTTCGGCAAGAAGTTCCGGAGAAGCATTGGTAAGAAGCGATTTGTTAAACATGGAAAATGTTCCGTCGTACGAGCCGATAGAAGAAAATAACTCCGGACGGGTAAACATAATTGTCAGCGTAGTTAATCCGCCGAGAGAAAAGCCGTCAATGCCTCGAAACCAGCGGCTTTTGTACGTTCGAAATGTTTTGTCAACATACGGAATTAATTCGGAATACAGATAGGTGTAATCATTTGCTACCGGCGGCGCGGAAAATCCGGGCATAATTAAAATAACCTTTCCCATTGTTCCGTTTTTTATCAACGAGTCGGCAACTGTTTTAATATTTCCTCTGCGGCTGGCATCTTCGCCGTCGTTTGCCCATTCCCGCTCGTGTCCGCGAAAGAGATACACAACAGGATAGCGTTCCGCTGAAGAATCATATCCCGGAGGAAAATACACATTAAAATTTTTGTTGGCAGAAAATGTATTGCTGTAGATTGTTCGGAGTTCAATTCTGCTTTGCTGGGAAAAGAGAAACGATGAAGTAAAGAAAAAGAAAAGAAATAAGTTTTTCATAGGAGAACCTCAACAATTATAATTTCTTAAAGAGATGGCTGCATTGCTTTTTACGGCAGAATAGTTGGAGCGGCACAGTGATTTACTTCAAAAATAAGTTACTGTAAAATTTTTTCAATAGCACTCAATTCATCCGGACTGAACTGCAGATTGTCCATACATTTCAGCGAATCGGCGAGCTGTTCCGGTTTGCTGGCGCCGACAAGCACCGAAGTAATACGCGAATCTTTTACAATCCACGCCAGCGCCATTTGCGCCAGCGATTGGTTTCTCTTCTTCGCAATTTCCGTCAGCCGCTGAACTTTTTTCATTATCTCCGGCGTAATATTTTCCGTTTTTAAGAAAATTGATCTCGACGCGCGCGCATCACTTGGAATGCCGTGTACATAACGATCTGTCAATATTCCCTGTGCAAGCGGAGAATAAGGAATACAGCCGACGCCGTTTTGCTCCAGAACACTCAGCAGATCTTTTTCCACCCAGCGGTTAAGCATTGAATACACCGGCTGATGTAGCAGGCAGGGCGTTCCGAGTTTGCGTAAAATAGAAATTGCTTTTGCCGCTTCTTCGGCGCCGTAATTAGAAATTCCGACATAGAGCGCTTTTCCCTGGCGCACTAATAAATCAAGCGCGCTCATTGTCTCTTCAAGCGGTGTTTCCGGATCGGGACGATGATGATAAAAGATGTCAACATATTCCAGTCCCATTCGTTTTAAACTTTGCTCAAGACTTGCAACAAGATATTTTTTTGAACCCCAGTCTCCGTACGGTCCGTCCCACATCCAATATCCCGCTTTTGTGGAAATAATCATTTCGGCGCGGTGCGGCGCAAGATCAGATTTTAGAATTTTGCCGAAATTTTCTTCAGCAGAACCGGGAGGCGGTCCGTAATTATTGGCAAGATCGAAATGCGTAATGCCGCTGTCGAATGCGAGCAGCAGTATTTTTCGTGCATGGGAAAGAAGATCGACATGTCCGAAGTTGTGCCATAACCCGAGAGAGAGAAGCGGAAGGTGAATTCCGCTTCTTCCGCATCGGCGATACTGCATCTGCTGATACCGTTGTTTGTTCGCCAGATAAGTCATAGAAGGTATCTTTCTGAAAAGAGAATTTCTTATTTATCTATCCAAACATATTTCTGTGTTTCTTGAATAATAATTTTATTTAACACGAGCAGTGAAATTAAGTTTGGAATTGCCATCAGTCCATTGGTAATATCGGCAAATGTCCAGACAATTGGAAGCGTCATCACCGAGCCGGCAAATGTTGCAATAACCCAAAGCCAGCGGTACGGTTTAATGACTTTACTTGAATTAAAAAGATACTCCGCGCTTTTTTCTCCGTAATACGACCATCCCAAAATTGTAGAAAAGACAAACGTTAAAAGACCGATGGATAAAATAAACGAACCGAGATACGGAATATCCGCAAACGCTGCTTTTGTTAATGCGCCGCCGGATAATCCGTTCATCCATTCGCCGGAATTTACCACTACCAAACCGGTTAACGCGCAGACAACAACCGTATCCCAAAAGGTGCCGGTAGAAGAAACTAATGCCTGCCGCGTCGGATTTTCTGTTTGAGCGGCGGCGGCAACAATCGGCGCACTTCCTAAACCGGATTCATTTGAAAATAATCCTCTGGCAACGCCGAACCGAATTGCTTCCCGTATTCCGGCTCCCATAAATCCGCCGATTGCCGCTTGACCGTCGAACGCAGAAGAGACTATTACGCCGATGGTGTGCGGAATGGTGGAGATATTCATAAAAAGAATAATTAAACAGCCGAGGATATAAAACAACGCCATAAACGGAACAAGGCGCTCACACCATTTTGCAATGGAAGTAATGCCGCCGAGAATTGCGAGTGCCGTAAAAAAAGCAATCACCAAACCGGAAATCCACGGTTGAATATTTAAGGTCTCATTAAGCAGCACAGAAATAGAATTGGACTGCACCATATTACCGATGCCGAAAGCAGAAATAGCAGTCAGCACCGCGAAGATCATACCGAGCCATTTTTTATTCATTCCTCTTTCCAGTACATACATCGGTCCGCCCGCCCACATTCCGTCGTCGCTTCGTTTAATTCTGTATTTAATGGAAAGCACGGCTTCGCCGTATTTTGTGGCGATACCGAACACGCCGGTAAGCCACATCCACAAAACGGCGCCGGGACCGCCGAGCGCAATTGCCGTTGAAACGCCGACAATATTTCCCGTACCGATTGTTGCCGCCAGTGCCGTTGTTAACGCGCCGAAATGACTAATGTCTCCCTCTCCCTCTTTTTTACTGGAAAACGAAAGGCGTATTGCCTGCGGAATGTATCGTTGAATAAATTTTAGTCGAAACGTAAGAAAGACGTGTGTTCCTACCAGCAGCACTAACAGCGGAATACCCCAGATGTAACCGCTGATTTCGTTGAGAATTTTTTCAAAGAGCTCCATTATTATTCCTGTAATTGGTAAGTGAAAAAAGATACTGAAGAAAAAATATTAACTTCAGAAGTTTTTGTGATATTCTTTTTATTTATGAAGAAAGTATTACGGATCGCTTAAAGAATTGAAGACGGTGCTTTTATATTTTCTCTTTTTGCCGAAACGGCGGCGGGCAATTTTCCGGCGTTGTTGTAATACAAGGTAGAGCATAGTAAAAATTATTGTGAAGGTAATAGTAATGAACCGTTTATTAAATATTAATTTTAAAAAAAGAAATCAATACGTAACTAAAATTTTCCACCAGACGAAGGTAGTTGCCAGAGAAACAACAATTCCGATACTCACCATTAATGTCGCTAAGCGCGGATTGAGCTGATATTCTCCCGCGAGAATTGCCGACGTTACCATCGGCGCCATTCCGGATTCGAAAACGGCTGTTTGTGCTGTTATTCCTTTCAATTGAGCGGCGTATGCAATGCCGAAGATGATTATCGGCGCAATAAATAATTTATAGATCAATCCTTGAAGGAGAAATTTTTTTTCATTCTTTAATTCCGCAAAACGAATCTGCAAGCCCACGGAAAACAGTGCCAGCGGAATAAGCGTAGCGGCAAGTTTTTCAAAGAGCGGATTAAGCGGGGATAAATCAATTTTTAACGGTAATAGTAATGCGGCAATAAAGGCAAGCACGGGAGGAAAGGAAATAATTTTTTTCAGCAGCATAGTAACCTGAATTGTTCCTTTGTGTGCTGCATGCATTGCCGTTATCACACCAAAGGTGGAGAGCGTAATAAATGACAATTGATCGCAGACGACTGCCACACGAAGTCCGTCGCTGCCGAAATATGCCTGCGTCAGCGGAAAGCCGACGAACGATGTATTTCCTAATCCCGAAGTAAGAAGAAGCGCCGCAAAAGTTTCAGCATTGATGGAAATAAATTGCGAAATGATTTTTAAAAATATCCATGCACCGATCCAAACAACAAACGGCATAAGAATGGGAAGGAAATATTCATGGTTCCAGGTAATTTGAGGAATATAGAACAGCGCTGTTGCCGGAAGAGCAATATACAAAATCCAGATATTAATGCCTTTATGGGCATCGGCAGGAAGAATATTTTTTGTACGGAAAAACCATCCGGCGGATAAACAAAGTGCAATAAGAAGAAAATTTACCATGCGCAGCAGAAGAAATTGAGTTTCACAATTATTGAATATTGGTTATTTGCAAACGGCTTTAAACACGCGCATAAAATTTTCTCCGAGAATTTTTCGAACTTCTTCATTGGTGTAACCGCGCCGTAAAAGAGCCAAGGTTAAATTCGGCATCTTTGAAACGTCTTCCAATCCCACTGGCGCCGTAATTCCGCCGTCATAATCCGCGCCGAGTGCAATGTAATCCACGCCGACAAGATTTTTTATATAATCAATATGGGCAATCACCGTATCAATGGTTACTTTGTTAGCAGCGGCAGTTGAAAGAAACGAAGTGTAAAAAACAACACCGATAACGCCGCCCCGCGCGGCAATAGCGCGGATTTGATCATCCGTTAAATTGCGGGTATGATTACGAAGCGCCCGCACGCCCGAGTGCGAGGCAATGATAGGATTTTTAGTAACGGCAAGAACGTCTTCAATAGTTTTTATTCCCGTATGCGAAACATCAATAAGCATTCCGAGAGAATCCATTGTACGTATTACCTGCTTGCCGAAATCGTTCAATCCTTTCGTTGCTGATTGTGCATCTGCCGCGGAAGTTGCCCACGCGGTAGAATTATTCCATGTAATAGTCATATACCGCGCGCCGAGATTATACAACGCAATTAATTTATTCAAATCATTTTCAATAGTATGGCCCCCTTCAACACCGTAAATGCCGGCAATTTTTCCTTCAGCATGAGCATTCATAATTTCTTCATACGTTGATGCTTGTGTCATCAGCGTGCTGTTGCGGCTGACGCGTGCGGCAAATGTATCCGCCATTTGTATGGCGCGGTTATACGGCGATGATTCGTCCGGATCAACCCACAGAGAAATCATCTGCGCATCAATTCCGCCCTGCCGGAATCTGGGAATATCGGACTGGTAGTATGAATGTCTGACGCCGAATTCGTAATCTTCATCTACCGTTGTTTCAAGAATATCGTTATGCAAATCAATAACGAACGCACGGTAATGAACGGTATTCAAAATAAAATTTATGTGGGAAGATGTTTCGGCAGGAACAACCACCGAGTCGGATTCATAACCGAAGAGAGATGCCGTAATGCGGTACTGTTTAGCGGTAATTTTTTGTTTTGTCCGGCTTATTGAAATTCCGTGATGAAGAGAAATTTGCTGAATGCCTCCTTCGCCGCCTCCGTCCAATTGAAGCATTTTTCTCGTTAATCGCTTTCCGTCAAATTCTATGGTGTAAAATAATGTTCCGGCGGCTCCTTTGCTGCTCCATTGCAGCGAATATTCTCCTGCCCGCAGCGAAAAAGATCGCCGGTCAATACGCTGTCCGAGAATATTATGAATGGAAACGTGCACTTCGCCGTCTCGAGGAATGGAAAACGGAATAACGGTTGAAGGATTGAACGGATTTGGAAAATTTTGTTCCAGCGAAAATGAAAACGGAACGCTGTTCTGCTGCGGCACGCCGCTGACTTGAACGGTGTAAGACCATTGTCCCAATGCATTGGTAACCAGCGCATATTCTTCCGACAGGTTTTCCAAATTCACAATATGGATTCTTACTCCGCTTAATGGAGAAGCGTTCGCCGAATCTTTTACAATGCCGCTTAGCGTAAATGATTGTTGCGCTGTAAGAGAAAAAGAAATAAACAGTACTACGGCAGCTAAAGAGAAAATGTTTTTCATCATTCTGTTTTTATGAAATCATGGGAGAGTTTGCGCTTATGTTCCCCGGTGAGGAATTATTTAAATACTACAAAAACTCTCTTCTAATCGCAACCTTAAAAATTATTCAAAAGTGAAAAAGAATTGCAAAATATTTCATTAATGCAAAAAATAGAAGAGGAACTCTTTGAATTTCTTAACGAATTTATCGGCATACGCTTTGCTTTCTTTGTGTATGGGAATTTTATTTTACAAACAGAGGAACTTACATGAAACGAACAGTCCTTTTATGGATTATAGCTTTTGTTATCACCATTGCCTCGGCGGTTTATCAGCGAATGACCGGTCCGACGTATCCCTTAAAAATAACAACAACGCTGGACGAGCGCGAGCTTTCTTTTTCACTCGATCGCACCCACGGCGGTGAAGGAAATCATGTGGTAACAATTTTCACAAACGACGAAAAGATTTCCGGAATCTTAGAATGGAAACGGCTCGGCATTGATGAACCGTTCACCAAAGAAACAATGAACTACAACAATGGAAAGTTAACGGCTGAGCTTCCGCATCAGCCCCCTGCGGGAAAACTTGAATATCAAGTTACATTAACGGACGGCAGTAGTTCGGTAACAAACGGAACAATCATCAGATTTAAAGGGGAAGTGCCAGCGGCAATTTTATTAGTGCATATTCTTTGTATGTTTACCGGAATGTTGTTTGCCACGCGCGCCGGATTGGAAATTTTTAATCCGCAGCCGCAGTATAAAAAATTTACAAACATTACTTTCGCTCTGCTTACCATCGGCGGAATGATTCTTGGTCCCGTTGTATTGTATTATGCCTTCGGCGATATTTGGACCGGCTGGCCTGTGGGAACCGATATTACCGACAATAAAACATTGATTGCATTTATAGTATGGCTGACGGCAATGGCTGCCGTGCGTAAATCAAAAAATCCTAAAGTGTGGATTCTTTCCGCCGCAGTTGTAACGTTAATTGTGTTTCTCATTCCGCACAGTTTGTGGGGAACGGAATTAAATTACCAAACAATGCAGAGACAGTAACAGAAATTATTTCATCGGCATAAATTTCAAATCCTGAAAATCGTAACTGAAATCAGTCTCCGGCGAAACCGCGCTCATGTGTATTGATTCAATGCTGCCGTCAGGATTAAAAGAAAATGTTACATAAGCATCGGCGCGAAGTTCGCGGTTATACCAGCGGGCAATAAACGTTGTATAGCGGTAATAGTGAAGCGAGCCAATTAGTGCTGGTGTTTGATGAAACCGGATTTCCAGCGAATCATTGTTTTTCGAAACGGACATTTCGCCGTACCACGCATCGCGGAATGTTCCGCAGTATTTTTCAATCGGAAGCGGCGGCGATTGAGGAGTCTGCTCTGCGCTTTTTTCCACGGAAGATTTTTTTTCAGCATCGCGCTTTCGCAGTGTTAGATACGCATTGAGCCAATCGAACTTCGCCGCATTCATAAATCGGTCCAGAAGATAATTCGTAAGAATCATAAACGCCGCTTCTTCTTCTTGATTGGTGAGCACCGCAATACCGAGATTTAACTCCGGAATCATCGTTACCCGTGAAACATAGCCCGGAAGTCCGCCGGTATGCGTAATCATTTTCATTCCGCGGTAATCTTGAATGTTAAATCCTAAACCGTATCCGCTGAAGTTTGCTTTCATCGGCGCCAGCTCTTTCGGCGGAGCGGAGATTGGTTTCGGCGTGATGAATGACCATAATTCTTTTGTTGTTGAAGAACGAAAGAGCCGTTTTTCATTGGAAATTTTTCCCGAATCGAGCTGCACGAGAAGCCACTTCGCCATATCTACCGCGTTAGAATTTATTCCGCCGGCAGGATTGGTAATATCACTTAAAAACGGCTGAACAATTTGAACCGTTCCGTTGACGCGCGCATGCGTCGAGGCAATATTGCCTTCGTTGGCGGCATCCGAATGTAACACGGTGCTTTCATTCATTCCGACAGGTCTTAAAATTCTCTGCTGCATAAATTCTTCCCACGACATTCCGGAAACGGCTTCAATAACTTCACCGGCAACAGTATAGAGAACGTTATCATACGCATAAGCAGAACGAAAACTTGCTGCTAAAGGAAGATGGCGAAGCCGGCGGACAATTTCTTTTCTGTCATAAACAGTTTTGGGCCACCACAGCAGATCTCCGGCACCGAGTCCCAACCCGCTGCGGTGCACAAACAAATCGCGAATGCGCAGTTCTTTCGTTACATACGGATCGGAAAGCCGGAACCACGGAAGATAATCAATAACGCGGTCGTTCCAGGAAAGTTTTCCTTCTTCCGCAAGAAGCGCCATTGCGGTTGCGGTAAATGCTTTTGTGTTTGATGCAATGCCGAATACTGTATGTTCATCAACCGGCGCAGACATGCCGAGTTTTCGTTTTCCGAATCCTTTCGTAAGAATAACGTTTCCATCTTTTACAAGAGCAATACTGATTCCAGGAACTTCATATTCTTTCATTACCTGCATCACAAGTTTTTCAAATTCAGTCTTTGAAAACGGAAGCGGCTGTGCCGGCAGCGAAGCTGAAAGAAGAAGCGCAAGAAAGAGAAGAAAAGTGTTTTTCATAATTATTCCTAAAAACTGTGCAGACGTGAATAGTTACCAAAGATACGGAATTAATTTGGTGGTGCGTTTTTTATATTCGAGATACTGCCTGCCGAATTTATTTATCAGCGCTTCTTCTTCAACCTGTATTCGCCGTAAAAAAGCGGCAAGAACGGCGAGCGTAAGAAGAGCCGTACTGAAGATATTGTTTAACGAAAGTCCGAAGCCGATAAATGAAAGAAGTGAAAAAGCATACGAAGGATGACGTATAATACGATACATTCCATTGTTTTTTAATGTATGTTCGGAATGTATTGCCACATCAACCGTAAATTCTTTTCCGAGAGAGCGGATGGCGAGGAAACGAAAAAAGCAGCCGGCAAGAATAACAGCGAGTCCGATAAAATTTATTATTCCATTCCGCCAGATTGGAGCCTCTACGTGCGAGGCAAGATAAACAGAAAGCGGCGTAACAACTCCGATGGTTATCCAGATTAATGTCATGGTGTGTTTATCAAGATTCTGCGCATCGGCAGAGTGAGATTTATGCAATCGGTTGATCAAAATTTCCGAAGTAATCCAGATTATGTAAACGGCAGTGAAGAGAATGTTCATTGTTATTCTGCAAAGTTTTACGGTTTCAGAAAAATATGTTCCGAAAGTAATGATAGAAAAAATAAAAAACGCTTTCAAGAAGTTCGTTGAAAGCGTTTTTTAATACTCAGCAATAATAATTATGCGGCAACTGCCGTGCAGGCGTGCAGCTGCAAACGGATTTTTTCCAGCTCTCCGAGAATGTCTTCTTTTAATACAGCGAGTTTTTTCTCAAAATCACCGAACAATGTTTTGTAGTATGCAATTCCTTCATCTAAATTCTGGCGGAATGTTTCAAAATACTTCAGCTGTTTTTCGCTGAAGGGCTGCGCGGTTTCAGCTAATTGCGATTTAAGATAATCGACGTACAATTTTAATTCTTTGATAAACATGTTCGGACGAGTCTCCTCGCAGACAAGCGAAAGGCGTCCGTAAATATGATTCATCATTTCTTGCAGCGTTGCCGTGCGGGTAAAGTAGGCAATGTTCGGTCCGGGGCAGACAGAAACGCCGGGACCTTCTTTTTTCGTTTCAATACCGTTTACAAGAAGCGCGGCGGTTCCTAAGCCGACACAAATACAGGATTTATCGGTAATGGCATCGTACCGTTTTTTGTATTCTTCGGGAGAAAGATTCATGGTGTCGAGCTGTTTAATTTTTTTGAATTGATACTCGCGCGAAGAAATACAGATTGCTTTTTCGCCGAACTCCGTGTTCAGTTCAACATGTTTCCGCGGGCAGGAACTTCCCGGTCTTCCTTTATCGATATTGTTCTGCTTCTCTATATCTTTTGTGTTTCCCCGTAAACTGTTAAAGGGAACGCCGAGAGGAGAAATTCCGCTTAAATATAAATCTTCTTCTTTTGCTTTGCATAAAAGATCGAGCGTGTGAGTATCAACATTGGTTGTTTCCGGCACTAAGAGAAACGGCGAGCCCCAGCCGATTGTATCCAAACCGTACTGCTGAAGCAAAAATTCATGTTCTTCTGCCGTGCCCACGCCTCCCTGCGCGGAAATTTTTACCGGCAGAGGGGAAACAGGAACGGCACGGTTTTTCGTTTTTAATGCGGCGGTAAAAAGTTCGTGCGTTGTATTAATTAAATCCTGACGGTGAGTTTTAAATTCTTCAAGAATCGGTCCCAGCAGATATCCGTCCGAAGCGAAAGCATGACCGCCGCAGTTGAGACCGGATTCAATGCGGTACTCGGAAACCCACAATCCTTTTTTTGCAAGAAATTTTCCCTGAATAATTGCGGATCGGTAATCGCTCACCTTTAAAATTATTTTTTTCTTAATGAAGCCGCGTTCGTCGGGATAAAAGTCATCGTACTTTTCAATGGAGCCGTAAAGGCGCGGATTCATACCGGCGGAAAACACAATGGAAGAACAGAGATTGCTGTTTGCGTATCCGCGAAGAGCGGCGTGGGCATCGTTATATTCCGTCGGAAGTTTTTCGTTGTTGCGGTAATTTTCTTTATCCAGCTTCGTCATAATATTTACATCAATGCTGCCGGGATGCAGATGCTCGTCGAGCCACTGACGAAGATCTTCTTTAATCGTATTACGCTGAATAAATTCATTGAACCGTTTTTTTATTTCGGAAAAATTCGGAAAGCTGTCGATATATTTCTGCAGCTCGTCGGACTTTTCTTCAAACGAACGCTTCATGGCGGTAAATTTTTCGGTTACCAGCACGTCAACAAGATTTAAATATTCGGTAATTCTTTTAGCGCGGTGATCTTCCTGTTTTTCGGTAATCGGTTCGTACGACAGTTTCATTTTTTCGCAATAGAACTTACGCATTTTTTCTACCAGCGTGTCGTCCACCAGCGAAATAACCGAGGAAATGCCGAGATGTGCAACCTTTACCGGCGTATCAATGGTAAAACCGATTCCCATGACGGGAATGTGAAAAGTGTGTTGGGTGTTAATTTGCCGCATTGAATGCCCTCTCAATATAACGTTGAATGCATTGCTGAAAATAAAATTCTCTTGCAGAAGGAAAACAAAAAATTTTCGTCTGCCGGACGGAATCAATTATTGCTCAATATAAGGGAATGCTACAGATCAGATGCAATTGTAATGTAAGATAAATATTTGAGAGTAGAAACAATTTAAAAATTAGAAAACTGCAAGAAGTTGGAAATTATGAATTATATTTCCGGTTTTAGCAATAAAAAAGCCCTCATCAAGAGTTACATGGTCTTTCTGAGGGCGTAGTTAAATTTTTTCTCTTCTTATTTAAACGTCTCTTTCGAATCTATAATTGTTACGTGTTTCACCCGTAAGTTATAGGCTGCAATAAGTTCGTCTTCCTCAAGAACGGATTTCGGCAAGCCGGCTTTCACGGCATTGGAGTAACTCATCGGCGAAGGAAGATTTTCTTTTAAGCTTTTTGCCAGCGGTTCGGCTTCGCTTGTATCTGTTACAATGGTGATATCCATGTTGTTAACGCGCCAATATTTTTTTACGGCATTGTTTACATCTTTTACGGTCAGCTTGGCAAGAAGGTGATCCATCTCTTTAATGTAATCGGTGCGTCCGTAAAATTTTGAATCCATTAAATAGCCGAGCTGATCCGACGGCGTGGCGACATACAGTTTAATGTAGCTTCGCAGAAAGGTGCGGGTTGCTTCAAACGCTTCAGGAGAAATTCCATCGTGAATTATTTTTTCTACTTCCCGAACGGCGAGACGGAGCGCAAACTGCGCGTGACCGATGGAAATATTTTTTAATTCAGGATACTGCTGCTGCAGCTGAACGGCAATCTGCACGGGACGAATCCAGATTGAAAAATAGTTTGAATGACGCGGCACGCCGGGAGGAGGAAGCATATAGCCGCCGCCGTTTTGATACCATTCGATATATGAATAATCGCCGTAGTTCATGGAACGCGTTTCGCGGATTTTATTATACAGCACGCCGTACGATTTCCGATGTTCGCCGAGATAAGAGTTTGCCACCATCAGTGCGGCAAAATCATTGTCGGAACGGGTAACAGCAAGAGGAGTGCCGGTAAAAATAGCGGAACCGAACGCTCCTTCTTTCGCAATAATTTCAACATTCACGCCGTCCGGCATTTTTGCTTTTCCCGGCGGAGGAATTACCGGCGTTACATTTGAAAGTTTTGCCATATCCGCCTTTAACGAAGCAAGAAATTTCGGCGAATAATTTCCCGCAATGCCGATGGTGAGATTATTTCTGGTGAAGAAATTTTTATACTGCATTTTAATATCATCAAGCGAAATATTTTTTACGTCTTCGGAAGTTCCCTGAACCATGTGCTGATAATTTGTTCCGCGGAAAAGGAAATCTTCCAGTGCTTTCTTGCTGTATTCTTCGTCTGATGAAGCGCGGATAACCTGATCAACATAATTTTGCTGCTGTTTCATAATACGGTGAAAATCATTTTCCGCAAACGCCGGCTCCAGTAAAAGTCCTTTCAGAATCGGATAAAACTGATCGAGCACTTCGGCGGGAACCTGAAACGTAAAGGTCGTTACTTCTTTATCCACCAGCGCTCCGTAACCGGCAGCCCAAGGATAAATTTTATCCTGAATTTCGCTGTAGCTTAGTTCTTTTGTTCCCCCCTGCGTAATAAGATTCGCCGTTGCATAGGTTAATCCTTCTTTGCCTTTCGGATCGCAGATGGAGCCGTTTCTGAATTGCAGTTTTATCACCACCTTATTTAATTTCGGTATCGGCAGTTCAACAAGCTGCTGTGCCGGCGATGAAGAGGCAAGAATTGCTGTTAACAAAAGAGAAAAAATAAGCAGCAGAGCGCCCTGATGTTTCATGAATAATGATTTCATTATTTTACGCCTCCTTCCGCATCGGCAGAAATTGTAGCAATAGTTAGTGATGAAGGAACAAAATATTTTTTTGCCGCGCTTTTTATATCGTCAATCGTAACTTTATCCAGCAGCGCGTAGGAGCGGTTTAACGATTCCGGATCGCCGGTAAGGTAAATATAATGGGCGAGCGCATTGGCAATGGTTGAAGGATTATCAATGGACATTGCAAAGCTGTTCCGCAGGCGCATTTTAGTTTCTGCTAAACTTTTCTCGTCAACGCCGTTGCGTTTTACCTGTTCTATGGCTTTTACAATTTCATCTTTTACGTATTGCAGATCATCTTTCTTAATTAAAGACGCTTCAATAGAAATAAGATCCGGGTCGCGTGAATCTGTTGCTCCGCCGTAAAGACTCCTTACCTTTTGTTCCTGAAGAACTAATTTTTTATACAACGGTGAAATATTGGAAAAAAGAATCGTTGTTAAAATATCTAAAGAAGGAATATCGAGAGCAGAATCGCTGAATGCCGGTCCCTTGTAATTTAAACTTAAGGAAGGAGGAATAGAATTATTCTGTAAATGAACATACCGGGTTGAATCCTGCACCGGTTCAACAGGAACGTGCGATACGTAGGTTCCGCGCTTCCAGTTTCCGAAATATTTTTCTGCCAGAGCGTTGGTCTGTTCCGGTTTTACATCGCCGACAATTACCACCGTAGAATATTCGGGCCGGTAATAGCGGTTGAAAAATTCCAGCGAGTATTGATATTGATTCGGCATATCAACAATATCTTTGAAAAATCCCATTGTGGTATGTTTATACGTATGGGTGGTAAATGCCGTGTTGACCATATTTTCATATAACTGCTGATACGGACTGGCGAAATTTTTGGTGTACTCGCCTTTTACGGCGCCGGCTTCCGTCTTAAAATCCGCTTCAGAATATTTCAGATGCATAAAGCGGTCGCTTTCTAACTCAAACATGGTTTCAAGTTTCGCCGCATCGCCGGTCATGTGATAAATGGTGCGGTCGAGCGATGTGTTGGCGTTGGCATTGGCGCCGACCGATTTAAGAATGTTGTTGTATTGTTCCGACGAATATTTTTCTGTTCCGCGAAACATCATATGTTCAAAAAAGTGTGCGAATCCCGTAACGCCTTTTTCCACTTCATTGCGCGAACCGACCCGCACAACAACAAAAAATGCCGCAAGTCCCGGGCTGTCGAACGGAACCGTCACAATATTCAATCCGTTCGACAAGGTTTTTTGATATATTGGATACGGAAGAATTTTGCTTTGTGTCTGCGCGGTTGCGGCAGCGAAAACAAGAAGCGCAGAAAGCAGAAAAGTTTTCATAACAGTATTCCTTTATTGTTTGAATAAATAAAAATAGCGGTAAAAGTTTGCGGAATATTTGCTGAGATGCAAGAAAAATAATCCGGTAGAAAGAAGATGTGCAGAAATTATTTTTGAGAATGAACAAATAGGAAAAATTCTTCTTCAAAAAATTCAATTATAATTCGCTGCTCTCCTGCGGTTTGTTTTTATAGCTCATCAGTCCGAACATCATAACAAAAGCCGTTAAATAAATTACCTGCGTTAACATTCCGTCGTTAATCCGGGGAATTTGAAGCGGCTCGGGAATAGATAGATAGAGCAGAATGGTAATCAGTCCGCGCGGAGCAACATAAAAAACCGGCGCCTGAAGTTTTTTTTGAAAAAAAGAAAAGTAACTGAAGCGGGAAAGAAGAATAAAACCGGTCAGCGCAAGCGCGACAGCAAGACTTTCCGGATTTAACAACATTGCGACATCCGTATAAAATCCGAACAAAATAAAAAAGAGAGAGCGCACGACAAATGTTAATTCTCCCACAAGATGTTTGAACGGAACAATTTCGCGGGCAATAATTTCCGGATGAACAAACCGATACAGCCACGAAAAGCGAAACAAACCGATATTCCGCAGCACCAAGCCGAACACAAGAATAAGTAAGAGAGAAGGGAGGTTGATGATCTTTGCCAGCATATAAATAAGAATCAGCAGCGTAATAATCGGGACGGCTTTAATGTGGTGAGAAATTCGTTCAAGCAGCATTCCTAAAAGAAAACTTGCTCCAAACGAGATAACAAGAATTAATAACAATTGAATAATAAACTGTCCGCCGGTAGCAACGGTAAATTCATTGTTAATGGTAAAATAGTTAAAGAACAACACGCCGAGAATATCCGAAAAGCTGCTTTCATAAATTACAAACTCCCGCTTTTCTTCATCAAGATTAGCAACGCTGGAAATTGCTACCGTGCTGCTGATGATGCTCAACGGAATCGCGTTGACCAAAGAATGAAGGAACGATGCATGAAATAAAAGCATAAAGCCGGCGGAAAAAATAAGTGTGCAGAGAGCAAACAAAGCAAACGCAGAGAGCAGCGTTGAACGAATCAGCGGAAATTTATCCGCGGTAATACCGAGATCGAGACTTCCTTCCAGCACAATTAAAATTAAGCCGATAGTGCCGAGAACCGGAATCAGCGGCTGAATATTCGGAATGATAATTCCGAAAAAAGAGCTTATCCAGCGGATAAGCATGCCGAGCGTTAAGAGTAAGATGACGCCGGGAATGCGGGTCTTCTTTCCTGAAATATCAAAAGAGTACGAAAGAAGAATGAGAATGCAAAATGTTACAATAATAGTCGTTGTCATAAATATCTCAACAAAAGATACGGCGTTGAATTATATAGATGCAACGAAAAAGAAAGAAGTGGGGTTACCGGCTCTTAAACCCGATGGAAAGAGCAAAAGTTAATTTCCGCGGTTTAATGACAGAATGGATAAGAGGATAATAACCGTTTACGCCTATGAGTAAATTTCCGATAGTGGCGTGAAATCCAAGCGTCGTTTCGGAAAGAACTTCCGGCTTATTGTTGAGATAAAAATAATCCGTAACCTGACCGATGATGAGATTATTATTTTTTCCGGAAACGGGAATAGCAAAGCGAAAATTTCCCAGAAGCTGCGGGAATGATAATGCCTGGCTTAATGCCGTTGAAATCGGGGATGAAATTCCGTACAGCAAACCGAACACAGGATTGAGCGAAATATTATATTCAGAAGGTTTTAAATTATTTCTTACAAGAGAAACTGACGCGACATCAAAACAGATTCTGCCGAACCTTAATCGGTCGTCAATTTCATAAAATGCGCGTGCCTGATGCTGAGTTGATGCATACATCGTTGTTCCAACAGCGTATTGTAAACGCTGTGCATTAAGGTGAGTACATAATCCGAATATAAGCACACAGACATTCAGCCAAAGCGTGAGTTTCATAGATTTTAAAATGGTAAAAATGAAATAATCCCCCGCTGTTTTAATAGGGTGTGAGTTGCTGTCCCAATAGCAACATATGCAATGTAATCAAGTTTTATCTGCTGGTCAAGCAGCGTTAGTGTGAGTTAATTGTTCTTATTTTCCTTCTCGTTGTTGAATTTTTTCAATGGCTTTTTTTGCTTCTTTACCGGCGCGTTCATCTTCTTTCTTCGCCAGTTCAGAAAGAGCAGGAATTGCCGATACATTGCCGACTTCTCCAAGAACGCTGATTGCGCCGAAATTCAAAGATTTATCACGTAATAAGCCGATGAGTGTTTGAATAACAGCAGTATTATTTTTTCCGTATTTACGCAGAATGGAGAGAGCGGAATACCTGCCGTACATATCTTCATCGGATTGTATTTTTTTGAGAGCTAATTCTATACCGCTTGTGCTGTCAAGTTCGGCAACAGCATTTAATGCGGCGTTCGAAACGCGGTTTCCGTAAGACCATTCATTGATTTTTGATTTCAATAACGGCAGGGCAAGGATGGAATCGACTTTGGCAAGCGAAGCAAGTGCGTTAGCTTCAACGGAATAACTTGAATCGCCGGCAATCGCTTTGCGCAGCGCCGATGAAACTTCTGCGGTATGAACTGCCCGAAGCTGTGCTGCCGCTTCCGCACGAACTTTCGGATGCACATCGTGAAGCGCCGAGAGAAGCGCTTGTGTTTTTTCTGCAGATTGTTCTTTCATCATTCCCAACGCAATGGCAGCTTCCTGGCGCACCGCCCAGAATGCATCGTTCTGAAGAATGGAAGCAAACAGCGGAATATAGTTTTTCTGCTCATGCTGCGTGCGCATTGTGATAATTGCTGTTCTCCGCGCAACAACATCGGTTCCATGAAGTGCCTGATATTTCCATTCGTCCGTAGATTTTTCAAAATGTAATTCTTTAAGAATTTTATTTTCTTTATCGAACCAGACATTAACCGGTTTTTCATTAACGGAAAAAAGATACGTAGAATCTTGTTTTACAATATTTATCCGCTCAACGATGTTTTTTTGCGATGTTGAGATTTCAATATCCGCCGGTGTTTGAAAAATTCCTGTCAGCGAATCCTGCTGCTGTGTTTGTGTTACTCTGAGTGCCAGAGTTTTTGTCGTGTCGTTATATGAATACGAAACATCAAAAATCGGATAGCCCGCTTTGTAAACCCATTGGTCAAAAAACCAGTACAGATTTTGTCCTGTTGCTTCTTCAACGGCTTTTTTCAAATCATCTGTATCCACTGCTGTGAATTGATGTTTTGTAATGTAATATTTCAGCGAACGGAAGAAAGCTTCATCGCCGAGAACAAAGCGAAGCATATTCAGCACCGAAGCGCCGCGCGGATAAATATTGGAAGTGTACGATCCTGAACTGACAATTGGTTTTCGTCCGAATGTCTTATCGGCAAAAATCCCGGATTGCTGCGCCGCGTACATTAGATTGGTAAATTCATCTTCGCCTTCTGCATATTCAAAATAGAGCGGATCAAAATAACTCGCAAAACTTTCGTTCAGCCACAAATGACGCCAGTCTTTGCATGTTACGACATCGCCCCACCATTGATGCGCCAATTCGTGAGCAATTAAACTTGCCGGAGATTCATCAACACGCGAGCGGGCGTTATACACAAGAATGCGGTCCATCATTGTTGTTGCTGTGGTATTCTCCATTCCGCCGAACATAAAATCGCGAATGGTAATCTGTGCATATTTTTCCCACGGATATTTGTAGCCGATTCGCTGATTAAAAAATTTCATAATTTTCGGCGTGTGTGATAAGCAAATTTTTGCATCTTCAATTTGATTTTTATAGACGTAGTATTCAAGCGGAATACCATCGGCTTCATCGGTAAGAACGGCATACTCACCGACGGCAATCATAATTAAATACGAAGAATGCGGTTTTGAAATTGCCCAATGAAATGTTTTGGTCTTTCCTTTTTTGTTTTCTTTAACTGAAAGAAGTTTTCCGTTGGAGAGAACGGTGTAGGAATTGTTCACCGTGGCAATGACTTCGCTGGTCGCTTTATCGTTCGGAAAATCGTAGCAGGGAAACCAGTGATGATTATCCATATCTTCCCCCTGCGACCAAATCTGATGCGGTTTGTCGGGAGAGAGCGAATCGGGCTGAACAAAATACAACCCTTTTTTCGGCAGAGCGGTGTAATCAATTACCACAACAGCCGTATCGCCGTATTTCAGTGTGCGTTTTAGGCGAATGTTCAGTGTTTTTTCTTTTGTTTCAAATTGCTGTTTTTCTTTGCCGATGACTGCGGAAGAAACCGTCATATCTTCAGCATCCAGCACAATTTCTGTAATCGCAGAAAGAAGCGGAGTCAGCGTGATGGAAGTTTTTCCGATAACCATTTTTTTTGCTTCGTCGAACGATGCTTCTATTTTGTAATGCACGACATCATACGTTCGGCTCCGTGTTTCGCCGAGCGAATCTTTACTCGGAAAAACCGATTGGGAAAAAAGAGAGGAAGTGAAGAGAATAACAACAAGGAATTGTTTCATTCTTATGCCTTTCAAAATTTTTTATTTTACGTACGAATCAATAACGCGGTTTATGGCATCGGCACAAACGGGATCAAAACCGACAAGACTCAGCGAAAACATTCTGCAGTCCACAGCAGGGCGGTACACTCCTTTGGAAACATATCCTGCGCCTTCAAATAATCCGACGGTATTTTTGTATTGTGCATTTTTTATTATTTCTTCTTCGGCTTTGTACAGCGGTTCTCGTTTTTCATAATAATCGGGAGCGAGCCGGTCGAGTTTTCCGCGCAGTGTTTCCAGCGAATCGTATTCATTTTTTCTCCACGGAGTGGGAATCGGCGTTGCGGGGTTGATGAATGATTTCCATTTTAAGGCGGCAGTGTCGGTTACGGTTGTTAAATTCGGCTCCCACGGTTCAACGCCGGGTTGATAAAAATCATTATACGCAACGGAAGAAGAATAATATTCATCGCCGAGTCCGCCGAACGAATGGCCGAGTTCGTGCACAAAAACATAATCCATCTGCCATTCCTGCCCTTTGGTATCTGCTTGTGTGTAGCATGTGGTGTAGAGATTATAAATTCCGCCTCCGCCGTACCGGTTATCGTTGACAAGAATGGAAATCGCATCGTACGGAACCTGTCCGGCAATATCGCGCAAAATTCTGTTTTCTTCCGTCAGCACGTAGCGCGCGCTTCCGAACGAATCGTACTGCGTACCGAGCGCATTTTCTTTCCATTCATTTTTCCCCGGTTTATCAATGCCGCTTTCTTTTGATTCTACTTCAATCACCCACACATTAAAATCATTCTTTCGTTCTTTAAACGGCGAAGTGCCGAACAGCACGTCCGAAAAATGTTTTGCATCGTTCCGAAATTTCTGCATGTCGGCTTTTGCATAACCGTCGCCGAGAATTAATAAATCTACTTTCTTTTCGGAAGGACCGTTGTCGATGAGTTTCACGGTTTTATAATTCGGCGTCCGCTGCCCGCTGTGTATCTGTGCGGAATTGTTCGGGTCTATGACCGTTGAGAAAATTTCCCTGAAGAGCATGTTTTTATCGCGCCGGGAAATTGTTAATTGAATTTTCTTTTTCGGAAATGGAATTCTCACCGTTTCGTGAAATGTTTTGTAGATTCCCGCCAGCGCTTCATCGGTGGACTGCCATTCGTTAAACATGGTGGAATATCCGCGGGAATAAATCATCTGTGCGCTTGCCGCATCATACACGCGCACCATATATTCGCCGAAATTCAGCGGATCGAGAAGCTGCGTCTTGCTTCCGGAATAGATTCCTTCCGGAGAGACCTTATCAAGCGAAAGAATTTCAACGCCTTTGGTTCCGGTATGGTAGTAATCCACGCGCATAGTTTTATCAATAAAAAATTTGTTGAATAACTGCGCGCCGGCGATTGCCGGAATAATAAGAAGAAAGAGTAAACGTTTCATAGGAATGTCTTTCTATTTTTGTGAAATAATTTCTTCTCAAGAGAGAAGAAAGAGTAAACGTTGTTGAGCGCAGAATTACGGAACGATAACGGTCCGCACGCCGGCGTTAAATTTTTCCAAGGCATCCAGTGTTTCGTTAATTGCGCCGGCATCCAGCGGAATGGTGCGGGAAACAATCTTCGAAGTATCAAGCATGTTTGTTGCCGCAAATTGAATCAGCTTCGGAAGCTCCTGCAGAAGATGATCATTGGAGCCGATGAGTTCCACTTCACTGCCGAGGATTTCGCTGTACGTGTGAACGGAAAGATTTTTATCCGAAAGCCCGACCAGTACAACGCGCCCCAGCGGACCGGCGGATTGCAGCGCCTGTTTTTGAGTTTCCGGCAAGCCGATCATTTCTACGGCAACATCCACGCCGCGGCTGTGCGTTCTTGCTTTAATTTCTTTTACCGCATCGGAAATTTTTCCGTTAATCGGCACGGCGCCGTACTGCGAAGCGAGCGCAAGTTTTTCTTCATGAATATCCACGGCATAAACCTGCACGGCGCCGAATGCTTTTGCCAACTGAATTGCCGATTGTCCCAATCCGCCGGCGCCGAACACGGCAACAGTATCGCCCGGATTCATTCTTCCTTTCAACAACGCATGATACGCCGTCGCCGAAGCGCACATTAATGTTGCTCCTTGTTCAAAAGGAATTTCTGCCGGAAGCGGAACGGCATTTCGCGCCGGCACGGCAATGTATTCCGCGTAACCGCCGTCCGTGTGGTGCCCGAGCATTTTTCCGTTCGGACAGAATTGTTCGTTTCCCGTTGAACAGTAATAACAATCGCCGCAGGTGATAAGATAATGAAGGCAGACGCGGTCGCCGATACTGACGCCGGTAACCTGTGAACCAATTTTTTCCACAACGCCGGCAACTTCATGACCAAAGGTGAGCGGCGCATAACTGACCGGAGAAATTCCCGCCCGGTAATGTGCATCGGAATGACAAATGCCGGCGGCTTTTACTTTTACTAAAATTTCGCGTTCATAAATTTTTGGAAGAGGAACTTCCTGTAACTCTAACGGTCTTTTTATGCCGGTAAAACGAACGGCTTTCATAGAATTTCTCGTTTAATTTTTTTGTGCAGTAATAATTGTAAGCGGAGGAAAAGTATCAAAATACGATGTTCCGTTGTTCTGTACCCTCATGCCGAGCGCTTTAAAAGTTTTTGTATATTCTGAAAGATGAGTAAAATCGGAAATGATCGCCGTTCCGCCCGGCTTTAAAATTCTGAATATTTCCCGACACGCCTGCTCTCTCTTCTCTTTTCCGTGAATATTATGAAGGCAGAGATTTGAAACGATAACATCGAACATTGCATCGCCAAATCCGTTATCTAAAATATTTTTATTAACGATAATTGTTTTCTCGGAAACATTTTCCATCTGAATGTTTTGTTTTATTTGTTCAATCGTGTTGCCGGAAAGGTCTGTTGAATTAAAAATATCAATTCCGTAAGCTTTTCCGATTGTTAATTTTTTTGCCGCACCGATCATCAGCAGGCCCAATCCGGCTCCAATATCCAACACCGTTTCGGCTCCCTGCCATTGATGCCGATGCAATATTCGTTCCCGCTGTCTGAATTTTCCAACGCGGGAATAATAGAGCATAAAAAGCCCGGTCAGCAGCATGAAAATTCCGGGAAAGAAGAGTGTGCTCTTTACCGCATTAATGGTTTCCGGGATATTAAAATCCGGCAAAAAAATTACCAGAAGAAGAAATACCGCGCCGATAACGCACAAATTTCTTACGACGTTCGGAGCATCAATTCCATAATTAATTTTCGGCATAAAGTTTTGCGGAAGAAAGTGTATAATTTTTTTTGCTAAAATATTTTCAATGCCTTAATTCCCGAGACGGCAATCTGCAAACCGACACAGAAAATTAAAAATGCCGCCAGACGGTTGACTAATTTTTCCGTACCGGAGCTTAAGTATTTGAGAATAAATTTCGTATTGAGATAAAAAATAAAAATGAGAATACAAATAAAAAGTATTCCCAACAATATTGCCGCGGTATTGACGAGATATTCAATAAAATCGGCATTGATACTGTGCGCGCTTAACGTAAACAAAACGGCAATGGTGCCGGCGCCCGTTGAAATAGGAAAGGTGATCGGGTAAAATAATTTGTCTTCCACATTATGAAAATGAACTTCGCTTCCACCTTTTCCGGCAAGCGTATCGCCCGGTTCTTCTTTTTTATCCGTTGTTAATGAATCCCATCCGATTTTACAAATCATAATGCCGCCGGCAACCTGAACAACAGGAATTGAAATACCGAACAGTTCCAAAATCCAATGCCCGGCAAATAACGCAACAGTGCTGAGACCGAAGGCATAGAAAGAAATTTTTTTTACCGCTTTTTTCTTATCGGCATACGATAAATCATTTAAATACGGATTGACGATAAAGGCGGAGCCGATCGGGTTAACAACGGGAAACAGAGCGATGATGCTGAGAAACAGGAGATTAACAAATGAGTGTAAGTATTCTGCCATAAAAAAAATTAAGAAATAATTGTTATTGAAACCAACTGTTAATTTCAAGATATGTCGGCTCCTTCACAAAGAGGGACTGCCAGTTGTTTCCGCTTTGCAGTTCGCCGGAAATTTTTTTCAGCAGACTCATTGCGGCAACAATCGGTTTTCCTCCCACCGTTACACGGTTGACGTGTAATTTTCTTAATTCGCCGATATCAAGTTTTTCATTAACAAGAATATTGAGCGGAAGCGATATGGCTTTTTTTAGTTCGGCAATCGTTTCCATTTCCAAAATGAAGGGAATAAAAATTCCGTCCGCGCCGGCGCGCTGATAGGCATCGGCTCGTTCAATGCAGGCGTGAATTTTATTTTTCAACTCTCCCGGCGCCCGTTCGTACGCGTCCGTCCGCGCATTGACAAAAAGCCGTACTCCTTTTTCTTTTCCGATATTCTTTGCCAAAGTAATTTTTGATTTCTGCTTATCGAGATCGTTCAGCGTTTTTGTTTTTGCGTCGGCATCTTCTATATTAACGCCGACCGCGCCAGCTTCGATAACATCGGAAATAAATTTTCCGTACCGCTCAAAATCATTGCCGAAATATCCTGCTTCAATATCCGCCGTCACCGGAATGGAAACAGCGTTCGTAATGCGGCGAATCACTTCAAGCATGAGTTCAGGCGGAATATGTTCGCCGTCTTTATAACCAACCGACCAGGAAATACCCGAGCTGGTTGTGGCAATGGCGGGGAAGCCGCTTTCTTCAAAAATTTTTGCGGAAAGACAATCCCATGCATTAGGAAGCACCAGCATGGTTTCGGCGTGATGGAGCGCGTGAAAGCGTTCCGCGAGTGCGTTTTGTTTTTCGGCGTTAAATGTTGTGTTCATAAAAACCTCTTTCTGAAAGTATTAAACACTGTTCTGCGTAGTGTTGCTTACCGTGTTTGTACTTTCTTTAAACATCGTTGAATCATTTGAACAGCTTTATCAATCGTTTCTTTTTTTGTGCGAAACGATAACACGGCTATTCGGATAACAAATTTTTCGTCAATAACGGAAGAACTGAAATAAATTTCTCCGTCGTCATGTATTTCATCCATCAGCATTCTGTTTTTTTCATCGGCATCGGATTCAAACGGATACCAAAAATAACTGATGGATAAATCCGGTTCGGGACCGAAGAGAAAACCAAGTTTGCCTGCTTCATTTCGAAAATATTTTACCAGCAATAATTTTTCTTCTAAACAGGCGGCGAACGGTTCTACGCCGTGAAGCTGAAGCGGAAGCCACAAGCGAAGCCCTCTGAAATGTTTTGTTAATTCCGGCGAAACATTGGAAGGACTTTGAATGAGATCGTCAGTCACGGCATCCTGCATGTAATTTGCCACGTATTGATTTGAATGAAGCACCGCCGTTCGGTCTTTAATCAGTACCGCGCCGAGTCCGTACGGAATGAACATTCCTTTATGCGGATCCACAATCAGAGAATCGGCGCGCTCAATTCCGCGGAACAATTCTTTTTTTGAAGTGAGAATAAAAAATCCTCCGTATGCCGCATCAACATGAAACCATAAGTGATGCCGCTCTGCCGTATCGGCAAGCTCATCCAACGGATCCATTGCTCCGGTATCAGTAGTTCCCGCGGTTCCGACAAGCAAAAACGGATGAAGACCTCCGGCAATATCTTTTTCAATCAGCGCATTTAATGCATCGGCTCTCATGCGGTGATGCGCATCTAACGGCACCGAACGGAGAACAATATCTTCCAATCCGATAATGCGCAATGCTTTCTGTGTTGAATGATGCACCTGCGGACTGATATACACAACACTGTTCCGGATTTTTTCGTTCTTTATCTGAAATTTATCCCGCGCCGCCGTAAACGCAATTAATGTTGATACCGAGCCGCCGGAGGTGAGATTTCCGACGGAGTTCTGCGGAAAAGAAAAAATTGATTTCAGCCAGTTGAGAACTTCGTTTTCAATTTCGGCGGCGCCGGGAGAAGCGTAATACACTCCGGCGTACGGATTGGTAACGGCGGCGAGAAAATCCGCCAGCGCTGAAGCAAAAATTCCTCCGGCAGGAATATATCCTAAATGATTTCCGGAAGCGGCGTTAATGCCTGTTTCCGTTACTTCTTTATGATAGAGATCGAGAAGTTCGATAAAAGATTTTTTGCTGTTGGAAATTGCCAGCGATTCCGGTTTTTTGTTATGAAAAATCTTTTTTTCCGGCAGCTCGGAAATAAACCTGTTTGCATACGCAGAAAGCTGCTCTACAAAACGGCTCCGTTCGGATTCGGAAATTTCCAGCGCGCTGCTGAGGGTGTTGAGTTTGTTAAGTTTTGAAAGTAAAGTGCCGGTGTCCATAGGGTTTGCCAAAGAAGAAAAAAATCTTACTCATTGATGTTATGCGGATTAAGAAAAACAGTCATAGCAGGCAAGGCGCAGGTGTAACGAGCAAAGGTATCCTTCGACGCATGCCGATAAACAACATCGGTATTTGCTCAGGATGACCATTGCTTCTGCGACGCGTTAAACTATGTTTACTTCTTTGCATAACATCGGTTACTAATGTAAGGAAATTACGATTGAGAGAAAATAATTTTCATGCTGCGTTAAAAAAAGCCGCCGCTGAAAATACGAGGCGGCTGATTTGTCTGCATATTTTTTAGAAATAAAAATTATTTTTTTGCCGTAACTTTTTGCACCACGGCATCCATCTGTTCGCACATTGTCAGGAAAGATTTCCACACGCCCATTCCCTGAAAATTTTTATCTTTCTTTGTCTGATATGCTTCCATCATAAAAAACACCGTCGGCGACCAAACGGTTTGCACCAAGCCGGCGTAATTTTCTTTTATTTGCGGCGCTGCATCATTTCGGAATTGTGCCATATCTTTTACCTGCTGTGCTGTAACGTCGGCATTTCTCCACGGCGCGGTTGCTACTTGAATTCCTTTGCTGGCAATAATAACGGGAGTTTTTTCCGGTTTTTCGTAGTGCCAGTCGCAGACAAAAACATCTTTCGGAATAATATCAACAGCGCGGTGTGTGTTGTTGTAGCTTGCTTCCCACATGCCGAGTCCGGAAATTTTTCCTTCTAATAAACGGTCTCCCCAAATCCAGAGCCTTCTGTTTTTTTCGGCAAGATGATTGCGGATTTTCCAGACTTCTCCGGCAAAAAGTTCCGCTTTGTCGCGTCCCTGGCAGCGCGGACAGTTGTTATCGCCGAGATAGAAGACTTCATCCATTCCGGCATGAAAAGCATCGGCTTCAAAAACATTGCACAGTTCATCCATAACGTCGAAAATAATTTTATGAACATTAGGATGAAGCGGACAGTAGCTTTTGCAATACAGTTCATCGGGATTGGGCCAGGTATATTTTTCCGGCATTGCAACCTGCGGTGTTTCATCAAATTCCGGATAGACTTGAAGCAGTTTTCCTGTCTGCGATGCCCAGGATTGATGCCCGAGAAGATTAATCTGCGGCATAATGCGGATATTATTTTTTCGGCAGACCGCAACAATTTTCTTCACATCACTTTTTGTCAGCGGCATGGTATCGATTAATTCCGGATGAGATTCAAACTGATAGCGGTAATCCACCCGCAGAATTATGGTGTTAATTTTTTTCGGCGCAATTTCTTTATCAAGAAAAATAATAAAGGAATCAACGGAATTTGGATACGGCGCTTCCAAACATAAACCGCGGACAGGGAAAAGCGTATCAATGGCGGCAGTCTGCGCGTGAAGCGAAAAAGCAAAACCGGCAAACGAGAGAAAAAGAAAAAGGATAAATTTTTTCATGGTAACAATTCCTTATAGTGTAGAGTGAAAAAATTATGAATGATGATAAGAAGGAGCATTGAGAGCAAGCGGTTCCTTACCCGTACAATACTCTGTCGTTTGGGTTTTGGCAGTGGCTGGTATGTGAATGTATAAAAAATTGAGCGTTGTTTCAAGCGCCGACGGCATCTCTTTGAGATCGAAACGATTGAGTCATGCTTCGACTCACTTCGTTCGCTCAGTATGACTCTAAAAAAAATATATCAAATTATTTTTTTTATTGCTTTACGGCTAATCAGTCATGCTGAGCGAGTGAGTGAAGCGAATGAGTCGAAGCATGAGTATTAATGTCACTCTTCGACTCATACAAAACTTTCGCTCAGAGTGACTTATTATAGTTTTATGGTAAAATAAAAAAGTCCGCAGCGAGCGGACTTTTTGGGGAGTATCATACAGCAAAAATTTTTTAATCCAACGGCGAGCGCGTTGTAATAGCAATTCTGTTCCAGCCGTTAATGGCAACAATGGACATAATGACAGCGGATAATTCTTTTTCCGTTAAATGTTTTGCCGCTTCGTTATACACTTCATCCGGAACGTGTCCGTTGGTAATTAATGTTACCGCTTCGGTAAGAGCTAACACTGCCCGTTCTTTTTCGGTGTAGAGATCGGTTTCGCGCCAGGCATCCAAAAGAAATAAGCGCTGGGCTGTTTCGCCGATTTTCATGGCGTCGCGAACGTGCATGTTAATGCAATGCGCGCAGCCGTTAATCTGCGATGCTCGTGTTTTAATCAGCTCGTACAGCTTTTTATCCAATCCGCTTTGTGCAACATATTTTTCCAGTCCGAGCATTGCTTCAAGAGCATCGGGAGATTTTTTGAATAACTCAAATCTTGTTTCCATAATATTTTATTGTGTTTGGTGAATGAAATATCTCTTTTTCGTAAAAAGAGAAGTGAGTGTATTAATACATAGTTATCTGAAAAAAATAAACAGCCTTTTCTTCTGCAGTATCCTCCTGCTTCCGGTTTACTTGAACATAAACATTATTTATAAAGTTTCCGGACGGTTATAAAACAAAGTATTGCAGTCGGGAGATTCCCGCATTGATTTCAGGACTGAAGGGACAGGTGAAGTAAACACATTCGGATAATCTACTTCGCCGAGTTCGGTGCGGATAGGGTATGCTAACTTTTCAACATCCATAGAAAATTGGGAATCAATGCCCGGTTTATTTCCTCTCGGGTCAAGGCGGAACCATCCCTTTTCTTTTAAATACACGGCATTTAATCCATGCAGCGCGTAACCGGATTCAACGGTTCCTTTCCGCAGCACGCGTTGATAACAAAAACCGGTCGGAATTCCCATGCCTCGAAGCAGAGCCGCAAGCAGATGAGATTTTGCAAAACAGATTCCTTCTTTTTTTTGCAATGTTTCTTCGGCGCCGATGGTGATAATTGTTCCTTTCCTATCAAACGAATGTTGTATGCCGTCCCGCGCTGTTTCAAAAGCAATTTTTGCTCTCTCGTGAAGCGAGGGAGTTTGAAATTCTATTTCGTAGATTTTTTTCTGAATGAGGGGCGTAGCAAATTGAATAATCGGCGGAATCTCGTCGAGATAATCTTCAATGTTATTGGATTCTAAAAGTAATTCCATGAAAAAGATTTTTTAAATTATGCGTTCGCCGCCTGTTTAACAATTTCATCAAAATCAAAACCGGCGCGCTTTAAAGATTTCTTTGCCGCCTCCAGCGCAAACCCTGCGGTATTGTGCGCCAGCACCGGAACTTCGGTGGTATTTCGAAGCTGTTCCAGAAGAGCTTCCGTTTCCTGTTCCGCCAATTTTTCGCAGACATCGTACATTCCGCCTTCTTCTTCTTCCAAAATATCATGTTTCTCCAGCACATGAAGAAGAACGGTTACCACTTCAGGGCTCGGCGGAACAACCATCAGCGCGGTAAGTGCGCCGTGATCGAGACGAAGTTTTGCCGCCAGCGGAAGAGGAACATTGCCGTTTGCGCGCTGCGCCGCTGGAAACAATACTTTCTCTTCCATCTTAATATGTTTTAAAAGTCCGGTGCGGAATTGATGATAAATTTCCGGATTGATGTTGTTCGGATCTTTCGTTGCTTCGTCCAACAGTTTTTCAATTCTGCGGTGATCGGTAGTAAAAAAATCATACAGTGGTTTGTTCATAGCGCATCACATAATGGTGAAAAAAAATGGAGTTATAAAAATATAACACATCCTGAGATTATTCTCCAGAAAAAACGTGTGCTGTTGATGTTGAGGAAAATTTATGGAGCACTCATTCCTGTAACGTAATTGTAATTTCTAATATTACTGGTAAGAAAGACAAAAGGAGAATAAGCAGATTTTTTTGCAGACAAGAAGCTGTAAAATAAATTATGCGCGCCGAAGGAAAGCGATTTTGCATCGTATCCCAAAACGCGGAGATACGCCGTAATAAATGCGCTTTCCTGACCCGAATAGCTATAGATAACAATCTTTTGGCGGTTCGGAAGGAGCTGCAGATTTTCTGTGCTTTTAAAATCTTTTCCCGGTAAAAAAGAAACAGAGCGGGGAAAATGTCCCACGGAAACAGGATCGAAAGAATTTTGAGCGTGCAGAGAGCGGTCGCCGTAACAGACAATATAAAAATCTGCAGCGGCTTCGCCGTTGAACATCATTGTATCCGGCGGATAAATTTTTACAAAGGCGCCGCCGTCTGCAAATCCTGCGTGTATTAAATCGGCAATTCTCATTTTTATTTTCGTCTTCATCTCCGCGCCGGAATTCGGCAGAGCAATTTCCGGCAGAGGAAACAATTGTTCGCTGCTGTAATTAGAAAAGGTGAAATTTCTTGTTACCTGAATATTGTCGGCGATATTATCGGTCCAACTGTGCGAGAAAAAAGCATTCCACTGCGACATTCCGAACAATAAAGAATACGCATTTGGAATTCCGTACAGTCTCAGCAGTGAGGTAAAGTAGGAAGAAGCCTGCCCGTCCGAACTGATGAGAACAATTTTTGCATAGCTGCCGCTGTTTACGGAATTCAAAAAAGTGAGAAGCGAATCGCTGCGAAGATGAACGGCGCCGGAAATATGTCCGTCGGCATATTCCTGAACAGTGCGCAGATCGAGAAGTAAATATGCGCCGAGATTGTTCGCGACTTCATCAACATCTACAACGGAAGGAAGAGCAGCAGAATTTCCGTAATCTCCGTCTTGCTCCAAAGCGTGCAGCAACAGCGCATTATCGGATAAAGAAATTTCCGCAACCGGCGAAACATCATCCTTTAAGCAGCCGGAAATGCCGAGGCAAAGAAAAAAGAGAAGAAAATATTTTTTAAAAAAGAATGTCATCAAAAATTTTTATTGTGATTGCAACAATGCCCCTTCACTTACTCCAATAAAGAGACCGATAACATGTTCCCCCTGCACATTCCATGCAATCAGGTCGCCTCCCTGCACAAAGGCATCAGAAACGGGCTGATTATTATTTTTTGTATTGAAATATTTTAAATATGCTTCATCAAAAGCATACACTTTTATGCATCGGTAATCTTTATAATACGATGCGTTGTATTTTTCCGGAAGATCTTTTGTTGCCACATCAATGGAAGCAGCGGAAAGAGTTTCCGGCGCGTTGACGATCGATAAAAAACTTTCTCCTTTTTCAAGAATGTTTTTGCTGCTCGGATTCATCATTGTCCAAACGGCGCCGTACGCTTCTCCCGGATTTGTTTTTACGGTCGCCAGCAAATGTCCGTTTGCATAGCGGACATTAACGGCCTCCGGAATGCGGGGAATTTTTGTTACGGCGTAGATTGGGCTGTTTTCCACGGAAGCAAACAGTTCAACCGTTTCACCGGGAAGCAGAATAAGCGTGCCGAGCGGTTTATACATTCCTTCGGCGGAATAATGAAGCGGAACGATTTTTATTCCGTTAATTTTTAAATACGCCGCGGCATCTTTAATAAATGCTTTGGCGGTGTCGAACGGTTCATTGATAGGGAGCGTTTTGGAAATAAAAACTCCCTGAATATCGGAATACGGTTTCAGTTCCGCTCTTACGACAATATTTTTCTCGTACAGTAAATCGGGATTTACCGCTTCAATATTATCGCAGCCGAAGACCGCAAGCAATACCGTCAGAAAGAGTGTAGGAAAAAATTTATTCATCGCCGTGAAAAAAAACCTCATTCATTTTTTAAAAAGTAATTTTAATTCCTGCCGAAGGAATAAACGGAAACAGAGAAATTTCTTTCAACCGGGTTGTTAACGAAGCGGAGCTGTTGTTTTTTACTTCATCAAGATTGTTGGTTGAATAAATCGCAAAAGGATTTTTCCGGTTATAGACATTATACAACGATATGTAGGTTTCGCAGTTCAGCGCATAAGCAGCGAACTTATAGCTCACCGTAACATCAAGTTTATGGTACGCGGGAAGTTTAAAACTATTCCGCTCCGTGTAGTTGTATTGCAAACTTCTCGAACTGTTCACATCAACCGGTTCAAACAGATACTGTCCGTTCGGCACCGTAAATCCCTGACCGCTGGCATACACCCAGCTAATTCCCGCATTCCAGTTTTTATTGAACTCGTACGCCAGCGTTACGGCAACATCGTTTCTTCGGTCGTAGCGAGGATAAAATATTTTCCCCGCATTCAATGCAGAAAATTTTTGTCTTGTCCATGATAATGTATAACCGACCCATCCCGTAATTTTTCCAGCGGTTTTATACATAAACCATTCTATGCCGTAGGCTTCTCCGTCTCCTTTGGTAAAAAGATTTTCAATCGGGTCGCCGAGCGCATACGGAGCGGAATTTTTAAATTCATAAAGATTGCTCATGTTCTTGTAATATCCTTCAAGCGAAAAAAGATAATGGTCATCCGGCAGATTGTAATGTATTCCCAGCACATATTGCTGCGAGCGACTTGGTTCTATATTTTCGGAGGAAGGATACCATAGATCGGTCGGAAGCGAGATATCGTTTCGAATAATTAAATGTAAAAATTGATGCGCAACGGCGTACGCCGCAGTGAACGAGAGATTTTCATCGGCGGAAATTTCCGCCGACAAGCGGGGCTCGAGACTGAAATATTTTTTTGATTTAAAATAATATCCTCGCACGCCGATATTAGTTTTCAGCCAGCCGGTAAAGCGGCTTTCATTCTGCGCATACAAAGCAGTTTCCAGCGCCAGAATATCGGGAAGCGTTTCATACGTCTGCTTGAGAAGTGGATGATAAAAATTACTATAGATGAGCGAGTAATTATGAACCATCATCTCGCTGCCGATTTTTAAGGTGTTGAATTCATTCCAATACAGTTCTGTTTTTAATTTCGCTGTTACATCTTTCAGTTTCGAAAGCGCGTAATAATTATTTGCCGAACGGGAAGAGAGGCGGTCTTCCAACAGCGATTCCGATTCATAATCAATATAGCTCAGCGATGCCGTAATAATTGAAGACTGCGGATTGATATGCTGCCAGGAAAAACTTGCGAAGGCATTCTTCCAGCCGATAAAATACTCTTTTTCTTGCGCCGCCGCCGGATTATAGAGATTATCTTTTCCGTACAACCCGCTGAGCGAATACACATTCGATGCCGAAGGAGTTAACGTAATTTTTGTGCTGAGATTGTAATAATTATATCTGGGAATGACGCTGCTTTTTATGACGCTGTTTTCAAGAACATCGTAATACATTTTTTCGCCGGAAACCATATACGTGGCATGGTCGTTCAGCGGACCTTCAATCACCATTCCGGAATTTATTAAACCGAGACTGACGGTTCCTTTTTCTTTTTCCTTTGTGCCGGGCCGAAGCATAATATCCAGCACGCTGGAAAGTCTTCCGCCGTACTCGGCAGGAAACGCTCCTTTAATCAGCCGGATATTTTTTACGGCATCGGTATTGAACACGCCGGAAAAATTTCCTAAATGAGTGGGGTTGTACATCATTACGCCGTCCACCAGCGTAAGATTTTGATCGGGCGAGCCGCCCCGCACATACAGCCCGCCGGAAATTTCGCTCGCCGTTTTAATTCCCGGCAGAGACTGCAGCACTTTAAACAAATCGGTTTTTGCCCCCATAGAAGGGAGCATTTTTATTAACTCCGGATTGATATCCAGAGAGCTTGTAAGAGGCTCGCCGAGACGGTTTCCTTCAATAAAAACTTCCTGCAGGTTAATATTTTCTGCCGGCAGTTTTACGGTTAATTGAATGTGTTCGTTATCGGATGAGATGCGGACGCTTTTTACAACGGCTGCATAGCCGATATTTCGCACCACCACAACATACATTCCGGGCGGAAGTTTCGGAAAAATAAAAAATCCGAAATTATTTGTTGAAACTCCTCTCAACGGAGGCTTGCCGGTTTCAAGAGCTTCTTTGTATAATAAAATATTTGCACCGATAATCATTTCTCCGCTGGTGGAATCGGAAACAAAACCGGAGATATCGGAATGAAACGTCTGCGCTACCGCAGAAACAGAAAGAGCGGTAAAAAGAATACCGTAAAATATTTTTTGGAAAATGTCTGCGTTCACGCCGCTGAATCGGTTAATAAAAATTTCTTTCTACTATATAACAATAATTTTTTTTATTCAATAGAAATTCTTTTTCAAAGAGTAAAATCCCTGTGCCGCGTAGCGGTGATAAATGCCCATACTAAAAAGAAAAGCCCCGTTACAGGGCTTTTCTTTTTAGAGAAATATAAAAAATTATTTTATCAGCATCATTCGCTTTATCTCTGAAAAATTTCCGGTACGAAGATGATAAAAATACACGCCGGAAGAGAGAGAAGATGCATTAAACATTACTTCGTACATTCCCGGTGTCTGTTCCGCGTTCACAAGCACAGCAATTTCCCTTCCGAGAAGATCAATTACTGTTAATGAGACCGCTGTTTTCCCGGCGTGTTCAATGCCGGCAAGATGATACCGGATTGTGGTTGCGGGATTAAACGGATTCGGATAATTTTGCGAGAGAGAATATTCCGCCGGAATTACGGCATGAATCATTCGAACGGCTGTGCCTGTTTCGGAATATTTTATCACATACATATCTCCCTTGGTGTCGGCGGAAGTGCTGTAGCCGGCGACGTAGATTGCGCCGTCGTTTCCCAATTTTAAAACAGATGGTTCATCGTTTCCGTTTGCCGTACCGTTGAACGGCATTGTCCATGCCGTGTCCCCGTTTGTATCGTACTGTACGGTAAGAAAATTGTAATCGGTGCTCGGCGGACTGGAAATTCTTCCGACCGAAAAAATTTTTCCATCAGCACCTACAGCCAGCGCTGAGATTTGATGATTAACATTGGTTGTTCCAATACGGCGGCTCCAAAGAGAATCGCCGCCGGCGCTGAATTTCATCAGCGTAAATTCATCGAAGCCGACATAGATATTATTATTTTTGTCAACAGCCATTGCTTTCGGCTTATGGTAGTCATAGAGTAAAACGGTTTTCCATTGCTGAATGCCTTCCGCATTGTATTTAATAATAACCGGCTGGGCATTTGGATATTGCGAATTTGAACCGGCAACATACACATTTTCATTTGCATCAACGGCAAGAACTTTTGCTTCTTCCGATACGCTGTTATTCGGACCCGCATAATAGGCATGCCATTGTTTTACGCCGTCACGGTTATATTTAAGCGTTACAAAATCCCAAAATGTTGTTTGATTATTGACGTGTCCGGTCAGATACACATTTCCCGAACCGGTAACCGCCATATCCTGCGCGTCGTTTGAAAAAGCGTACGTTGCATCGCCCGACCAGCGTCTCACCCATTGTTCAACGCCGTCAGCAGTGTATTTAATTGTCGTAATATCCATTGCGTTATTTGCTCCCATGCTTAAACCGGTAACATAAACGTTTGCCGAATCATCCAGCCCGATTTTTTTCGGCATATCCCTGTTCGCTCCGGTTCCATCATAGCGTTTAACCCACAGAGAATCGCCGTTCGGGCTGTATTTGATAATAACGTAATCTTCTGTTCCAAACTCGCTGCCGTTCCGGCTTTCGCCGGTTACGTAAACATTTCCGTTTGTATCCACTGCTATAGCCCGGGCAATATCGGTATTGTTTCCCGTTCCATTATATATCCGCACCCAGGCGGTATCACCGGATGGGGTATATTTGATGGTACAAAAATCGTTCCCCGATATTAATCCGTTGCCGTTGCTTCCTGCAACATAGACATTGCCCTCATCATCAATCGCCATTGCATTAATACCGTCGTGTAAATTTCCCGCGCCGTTAAACCTGGCAGACCAAACTTCTTTCACTTGAGCAGTTACTGTAAGTGTATAACAGAAAACTGCAGCTACTGCCACACCGAGACAGTGTTTCATACGCCCTCCTAAGTTAGTTTATGGAATGCAGCGTTGTTGAAGCATGCGGAAAATATAAAATTTTAGAAGCTGTATGTCAATGAGACCGGCGGAATATCTTTTACCGTGCAGCGCGGCAATGAAAAAATATCCGTAAGGGCAGAACTGAAAAAGAGACGGCTTTTTTACTGCTGCCTGAAGCAATAATGGAGTAAACGACAGTATGCGCATATAATGACATTGTTTTTTAAAACAGCAAACCGGTAGCAATAAAAATTTAAAAAATGTATAATTGCGTAGAGACGGGAGAGGGAGGACGGCGGAAAAAACAACACGACAACAGAAAATGAATAATAACACGACAAATAAAATACCAGCTTTCCGTGAAATAAAAAGAACCATAACTCAACATCAAAATTCACTCTTCACTCTAACGACTTAACGTGTGAACTTTTAGGCAGATACGGATTGAACAACATCAAAAAACAATTTACCGTTATAACGAATTAATTACGCAATAGCATTGAACAAAAAAATAAAACAAGATAAGCAGGTTAAATCAAAGCAGCGCGTAGCCGACCACGGCGAAGTGTTTACCAACCAACGTGAAGTAAACGCTATGCTTGATCTTGTGAAACACGAAACCGAACGCATTGACAGCCGTTTTCTTGAACCTGCCTGCGGCACCGGAAACTTCCTCGCGGAAGTGCTGAACAGAAAACTAAACGTAATTGACCACAAATATTCCCATACTCAAATTGAGTGGGAACGATACGCTGTACTTGCCGTATGCAATATTTACGGAGTAGATATTTTGGAAGATAATGCGGAAGAATGCCGCAAGCGTTTGTTTACCATCTTTAAAGAACGCTATAACAAATTATTTGCCGACAAATGCAAACCCGAAGTATTACGCAGTGTGGACTTTCTGCTTCATAGAAACATTTTATGGGGCGATGCTTTAGACTTTACCAACCCGAAAACAAAACAGCCGATTATTTTTAGCGAATGGAGTGCCGTAAACGGAACAATGTTGAAACGCAGAGATTACATGTTTAAATTTTTGGTGCAAAAAACACATCAATTCTCTTTCTTTAATGACGAAGGCGAAGCCAACGCCATTGACGAACCGGTGAAAGATTTTCCGTTGGTGCATTTTTTACAATTGTCTGAATCACAGATTTAACAGATGATAGGATGACACGGATTAAAAAGTGTCTGAAACACAGATGCTGCGGATTGAAGGATG
>JACFMZ010000012.1:38206-40909 GCA_019455105.1 Bacteroidota bacterium
TGCTGCGGATTGAAGGATGACACGGATTAAAAAGTGTCTGAAACACAGATGCTGCGGATTGAAGGATGACACGGATTAAAAAGTGTCTGAAACACAGGTGCTGCGGATTGAAGGATGACACGGATTAAAAAGTGTCTGAAACACAGATGCTGCGGATTGAAGGATGACACGGATTAAAAAGTGTCTGAAACACAGATGCTGCGGATTGAAGGATGACACGGATTAAAAAGTGTCTGAAACACAGATGCTGCGGATTGAAGGATGACACGGATTAAAAAATGGAAGAATGAAAAAATCCGTGAAATCTAAAAATCCGCAAAATCCGTGATACAGATTAAAAGAATTAACTGATTATGGAAGAATTGAAACATAAAGAAATTACAGAAAAAATTATTGGCGCTTCGTTTGAAGTACACAAGTTTTTAGGTAATGGCTTTCAGGAGGTGATTTATCAAAGGGCATTGGCTTGGGAAATGAAGGTAGCAGGCTTAGCCTTTGCAAGAGAAATTGAGCAAGAAATTTTCTACAAGGATTTGCCTGAACCTATTGGCACTCGAAGAGCAGACTTTGTCGTTGAAGGAAAAGTATTGGTAGAGTTAAAAGCTTTAACCAAGTTAGAGGATGTTCATTTGGCACAAGCATTAAATTATTTGAAAGCATACCGATTAGAAATAGGTTTGCTAATAAACTTTGGTTCAAAAAGCTTGGAATTCAAGCGGCTAATTTTGACCAATCACAACCAATCTGTGAAATCTAAAAATTGTCAGAATCACAGATTTAACAGATGATGGGATTACACAGATTCTTTTAAAACATAAAATCAAAAAAAATTAAACGATTACGCTGATTATGAAAGTATTGAAAGCAGATATACATGAATTTTGTTTACTGATAAATTTTGATTCCAAGAGCTTAGAATTTAAAGGCTATATTTAAACCAATCGCATTAAATCCGTGAAATCTAAAAATCCGCAAAATCTGTGATTCAGACTATGATGACCCAGACCAACTACAACCCCGATGTACTTACCTGCTTAGCTAACCTAAGCAACGATGAAGTATTTACGCCACCGAGTTTAGTAAACAATATTTTGGATTTATTGCCCAAAGAATTATGGAGCAACCCCGATGCAAAGTTTTTAGACCCTGTAACTAAAAGCGGTGTGTTTTTGCGTGAAATAGCCAAACGGCTGATGACAGGATTGGAAAAGAAAATACCAAACAAACAAAAACGCATCAACCACATTTTTGAAAACCAACTTTATGGCATTGCCATTACAGAATTAACGGCATTACTAAGCCGAAGAAGTGTGTATTGCAGTAAAACCGCCAACGGCACATATGCGGTATGCGAAACCTTTGACAACGAACAGGGAAACATACGCTATGAACGTATGCAACACAGTTGGGAAAACGGAAAATGCACACAGTGCGGCGCCAGCCAAGAAGTGTATGAGCGCGGCGATGAAGCTGAAAGCTATGCCTACAATTTTATACATACCGAAAACCCAACGACATTATTTAACAACACAAACCTTGCCCTGAGCGAAGCCGAAGGGAAGAAATTAAAAAAAGGACAAGAAATGAAATTTGATGTAATTATTGGAAACCCTCCGTATCAGTTGAGTGATGGTGGTTTTGGAAAAAGTGCAACACCTATTTACCATAAATTTGTTGAACAAGCAAAAAAGCTAAACCCAACTTATCTTTCAATGATTATCCCTGCGAGATGGTTTGGCGGGGGAAAGGGATTAGATGATTTCAGAAAAGAAATGCTAAATGATAAACGAGTAAGCAAAATTGTAGATTTTGAAAATGCCAATGAGTGTTTCCCTGGCGTTGATATTGCAGGCGGTATTTGCTATTTCTTGTGGCAAAATGACTATAAAGGAGAATGCGAAATTGTAAATGTTGTAAATGGGAATGAAACACACTCTGTGAGATCGTTGAATGAATTCTCCACATTTATTAGAAACAGCAATGCTTTACCAATTATCCGAAAGGTTCTTTCTCAAAAAGAAAAAACGATGAACTCTGTTGTTTCAAGTAGAAAACCATTTGGAATTGCAACGAATATTCGTCCACAAAAATCAGGAGATATTATTCTCCGTTGGCAAAACGGAGAAGGACCTTACAAAAGAAGTGATATTGTTACGGGTATCGAAATAATTGATGATTGGAAAGTTATTTCGTCTTACGTTGGCTATGACCACGCAGGAAATCCAGGGAAAGACGGAAAACGCAGGGTTTTTTCTAAAATTGACATATTACCCCCAGGTACTATTTGCACAGAAACTTATTTGGTTATTGGCTCTTTCAAAACTAAAAAAGAAGCTACTAACCTCACCATTTATATGAAGACAAGGTTCTTCCGGTTTTTGGTGTCGCAGTTTATGTATTCGCATCACATTACTAAAGAATCCTATCAATTCGTTCCTCTCCAAGATTTCTCCGAACCTTGGAAAGACGAAAAACTCTACAAAAAATACGGTTTAACTAAAGACGAAATAGCTTTTATAGAAAGTATGATACGGCCAATGGAAAATGTCTGAATCGCAGATGCTACGGATTAAATGATGACACAGATTAAAAAAATGAAGGTTGAAAAAAATCAGTGAAATCTTGAAATCCACAAAATCCGTGATGCAGACAATAATAAGCTAAACAAAACAATGGAAGAGCAACAAGACAAACTCATCTACC
>JACFMZ010000013.1 GCA_019455105.1 Bacteroidota bacterium
AGCCGTTAAGCGCTCGGCTAACCCTTCACCGAACGAAAGCAGCAGCATCACGGAGACCGTTCCCCACGTAACGGCAAGAAGCGTAAGAAATGCCCGCGTTCGCTGAGCGCGTAAATCATAAAAAAATTCTTTGAGAAGTTCAATAAACATACCGTTATCGCAAACATTCTATAACATTAAGATTTGCCGCACGACGCGCCGGCATTAACCCTGCTGTGAAACCGACAACTGCCAAAATAACAACTGCCGCCGCCGCTACTTCAATCGATAATTCCGGAACACCAACAAATTCCTTGATCGGCAGAAATGTTAATCCTTCCATAATTCCTAACGAAAGAAGAAACCCGAGCGACGAACCGATGAAAATAATTAAGAGCGTTTCCATAAAAAATTGAAACAACACATTGGAGCGTTTTGCGCCAACCGCACGTTTGATTCCTATTTCCTGTGTTCGTTCCTGCACTACAATGTACATAATATTCGCCACGCCGACACCGCCGACGCCAAGCGTAAAACTTCCGATCAGTCCCATAAAAATATTGAAGGCTAAAAAGAAATAGAAAAAGAATTTATCGAATTCATTGGTATCCCAAATCCACACGGCATCGCGGTCCGTCGGGTCGAAATGATATTTTCCGCTTAACGCGGCACGAACATCATCGGTGGTTTGTTCCGCCGTTACCGGGTTTTGAATTTGAAAAATAATATTGCTTAAATGAATTTCTCCGAACATTGAGGAGAACGTTGAAGCAGGAATAAAAACACGATCCTGATCGCGCGCGTTATACGAAGAGTTCTGGTTTTTTTTCTGCATAACTCCGATAACGAGAAACGGAACATTGGCAACTTCAACATATTTTCCGAGCGCTTCTTCCGTGCCGAAGAGTAATTCCTTTACTTTATCGCCGAGAAGAATAACGCGCCGGTTGTTTTTTAAATCCAAATCATCAATAAACCGCCCGCCTTGTTCGGGAAGAATATTTCGCATGGGACTATATTCCGGATAAATGCCGGTGATAACTGGATTCATAATATTTTTTTCAACGCGAACCGGCACGCCGTTACGGGAATATTCCGGACTGATGGCAGAAATATTCCGGACGCGGGAACGAAGAAGATTTACATCTTCTTCCACAAACGACATTCTTCTTCCGATACCGAATCCCTGATACGCTTTCGAAGTCTGTCCCGGAAACATCACGGCAATATGCTCTCCCATTCCGTGAGCATTAATGGAAAGCTGTTTCTTAAATCCCATACCGAACGCCATAAGAACAATAATTGCCACCGTTCCCCACGTTATGCCGAACAGCGTCATGCTGACGCGGAGTTTTTGAGCGCGGAGATCCGCAAGAAATTCTCGAACGATGTTAAAAAATTGCTGCATGTTAGTTAATTTTCTTTATCGGCTTTTCCATAACTTCATCTTGTTCCGTTAATCCGGCAAGGACTTCAACGTTAATGGCATCGCTTAATCCTGTGTGAATATATTTTTCGTGCGAGGTATGTTCTTTTCCGGCAACCGTAACGAACGAAGAATCGTTGCGAAAGGTAACAACACGTTCAGGAACCATAAGCACGTTGGATTTTTTCTGAATAATAATATTTGCATTGGCAGAATATCCGGCGCGCAGGGTTATCGTTTTGGATTTGGGAATAATAATTTCTATCGGAAAGACTGTTGCGTTTTCTTTCTTTTCCGCTTTCAGCCAGATTTTTCTTAACGAGCCGCGAATGGTATCGTTCGGCAGCGCGCCGATTTTAATTTCCGTTTCCATTCCCTCTTTCAATTTTCCGACATCAATCTCATCCACTGTTCCTTTGAAAAGCAGTTTTTCCATTGACGCCATTTTCATCAGCACTGTTCCTTCTTGATACGAAGTGAGCGGAATAACCGGATCGCCGACTTCCACCGTTTTATTCAGCAAATAGCCGCTAATCGGCGCTTTTACAATGGATTCAATCTCTGTGTTGCCGATATTAACTTTTCCGCTTTCTAACAGTGCAAGTTTTTCTTTTGCAATTTTTAATCGAAGGTCGCTTTCCTGGTACCGGCGGATAAAATCTTCATAATCTTTTTGTGCAATAAGATTTTTTTCTTTCAGTGATTCCTGCCGGACTTTTTCCTTCACCAGAGCAGAAAATTCAACATCGCATAGTTCCACTTGTCTCTTTGCATCCGCCAGTTCAATTGGTGTCGGGTCTGGTTTTACTTCCAGAAGCGGATCGCCGGCATTAACAAACTGCCCGACATCAACATAGATGCGTTTTACCACGCCGGAAACTTTTGACTTTACGGAAATTTCGTTTTCCGGCTCAATAGTGCCGACGGCGAGAGATTTATCAACAATGGTGCCGCGCTGAACTTTAATATTCGGAAGGGTCTCCGTGCCGGCAGAATTTGAACCGGTAAGCAGAAAAACGCCGGTTACAACAACCGCCGTAACTCCGAGTGAAACAGCAATAATATTTTTTTTCATATCATCTCTCCGTTCTGTGTGATGTGTTCTCTTACGGAGATTATTGCTCGAAGTTTCAGCGAAGAAATATTTTTATATTATGCTTTTCAAAAAAGGAAATTTTCCCGCAATTCCGGAAGGCGGTGCAGTTGAGACCGGCAGGCGAAAGAAACTGACGGCGTTTTCAAACATCATTTTCTCTTTATCGCGCTGCGGAATGCCGAGCGAATCCATAAAATCCAAATACGATTCCATGGAAGAAATCGGCCAGTCGGTTCCATACAAACATTTGGAAGGTTCAACGCCCCAGACCATCATCTCTTGAAGCTGTTTGTGCATAAATTTTTCAAAACGATCGGAAAAATTTCCGAGTACTAATCCGGAAATATCGGTATAGACATTTGAATTTTTGTACACAACTTCCATAGTATCGCGCATCCACGGATTGCCGAGATGACAGATGAGAAAATTTATATCGGGATGTTCAACAGCAACTTCATCAATATTCAACGGGTGAGAATATTTTAATTTCCCTTTCGGCGTGTACGTATCGCCGCAATGAATCATTATCGGCACATGCATTTCAGCGGCAAGCGAATAGACCGGTGTTAATTTTTTATCGGCAGGATAAAACGGCTCATAGCCGGGGTACAGTTTTAGCCCTACAACGGTGCCTTCCTGAATAAATTCTTTAATTTCATCAAGTTCGTATTGCGTGAAATTGAGATAGCTGAGCCCTGCAACAACATAGAGTGATTTTGAACCGCGAATTTTTTCTACAACCGCTTTAGTAGAAGGTCTGCCGGGAACAACCTTGTAAGAAGTGAGAATAAGAGAAATATCAACGCGGTTGCGGCGCATTGTCTTTTGTAATTCATCAAGGCGTTCCTGTAGAAGATCTTCATTTTCATTTTCGTAATTATTTACATGAACATGGCAGTCAATAATCATCGCTGCTTCCTTTTTTCATTCCACATTCGTTCCAGAATTTTTGCCGCCCATTCTTTTCCGCCCAGGCCAAAAGCGAGCGCCACGCCGAAGCAAAACGCTCCGAACGCAATTTGAAAGGCGGAAACCAAAACCTGCCCGCCGATGTTTAATTGCTCCAGCGCCATGGAAACAATGAAAATAAGAATGGCGTATTTAATAACCAAACTTAAACCTTCGGCATTATTGAGACCGATATTATTAAGATACGCGCTCACGGCGGATTGAACAAAATTGGCAAGCAGCGTTCCGAACAAAAGAACGACAAAGGCAATTAAGACATTCGGAATGTACAACAGCATTTGATTAAGCAAATCATTTGCCGAATGCAGTCCAATACTGTTTAAGAGAGCCAGCGTAAACGTAAACAGGATAAACCAATAAATTAATTTTGCCAGCAGCGTGGATGTTGTAAATTTTACTCCGCCGCGGTAGAGAAAATTTTCTATTCCGGCTTTCTCGGCAAGGTCTTCCAGTTTAATAATGCGGAATATTTTTATAAAGAGTTTTTCTACAAGGCGGGCAAAGATCCAGCCCAGAAGAAGCAAAAGAAGAGCTGCAACTATTTTCGGCATCTGCAGTTTGAACTGTATCCAAAAATTTTCCAGTGAAATAAGAAATGCCTGAAGTTGATCCACGACCGTTCCTCTTTGATAGTGAGAATTCAAAGTAATGGTAATGTACAATAAGTTCGATAAAAACAAAAAATCCGTCTCACTTATCATGAGACGGATTTGATTTCAGGTAGGTTTTGTTTATTTGCGAGTTGAGGTAAGAAATTATTTGCGTGCTTCGACAATTGAGGCACGAACAATATCATTCATGTAAGCAGGGTTATGAACTCCATTGCTGCCGTCATGAAGCAGAGTCATATAGTTCATCAAAATTCCTGCGCGTGCTGCCGGTTTGAAGACAATCGGTTTTGCTGAAGTAGCAAGAATACCATTATCATTGTCAATCCAACCCTTAGCTACTAACAATGATTTCAAGGTGTCCATGTTAGCTTGAAATGCGGTTTGTTTGCCGTTATAATCAAACTTTGTAATTGAAGTATGGCAGGTTTTGCAGGTCGTTAATAACTGTGCAGGTGTTGTTGAGCCGTGAGCGACAAATTCCATTTTCATCGTATGACCGCCAATTTGCGCACCGTATGCTTGTCCCGGAGTAATCGGACTTACATTTTCCATATGGCATGCTACACAACCATCGGTTTTAATTACGCCGCTTGAGTGTGCAGCAGTTTTTGTATAAGTTGCTGCAGTTGTAAATTGGAATGCGCCGACGCCGGTTAACATTTGGCTTTGCACTCCGTAGTGTGTATACCATCGGTTATTAGTTACAACAAGAGAATCCGTTGCGCCTGTTTTTGTCGGATCCGGCATCGGGCTAATTGTACGCGGGCGATGGCATGAGGCGCACAAATTTCCTTTTCCTAAATCAAACGTTGCATCTGCAACGCCAACAATACTTGCCGGTAATGCTACAGGAGTTGTGGTGCGGAGTGAAAAATCTCCGGTGGAATGAGGCTTATGACAGGCAAAGCATCCTGGAGGAGTCGGATTAAGAATATTGGTTACCGGCTTGCCTGCTTGTTTCAGTTGGTATGCTTCGGTGGTATGGCATTCTGCGCAGCCTGAGCTATATTCTGACCACGCTGTGCCATTGCCGTGTGTTGAATTTTCCCACTGTTTAACTTTCCCGGCAACAAAAAATGTTGTGTCAATATCAGGAGTATGACATGTTGCACATTTTAAATCTGTTTTAAAACCGTCAAAATAGACAAATCCGGCATTTGCACCATCTTTTCCATTAAGACCATCTTTTCCATCTTTGCCTGCTAGACCTTGCGGACCGGCGGGACCTTCCGGACCTTTGCAAGCATTAAGAGAAAAAGCAAGCGCTATAAGTACAATAGTAGCTAACTTTTTCATACGAGTACTGCTCCTTTCAAAAATAACATCTATTTTTTTAGTGACGTTGTTCTTACCATCAATCATTTTGATTGATATTCTCTGCCCTCACTAAATCCATTATTCAATGGACGAATTTTTTATTCGCTTAGAAATCTACCTTTCCGTTAAGATGAAGTGATTTATTTACAAAATTCAAATTTGCATCAACAACATGAACATGACATTGATAACATTGCAATACTGTTTTTCCGTCAACTCTATTCGGATGTGTTCCTCCCTCTTCAACAGTTTTCGGACGTGCACGATCTTCTTTATCACTTCTGGTTATATCGCCATGGCAGGTTCCGCATAGAGCGCCGTTTCCTGTGGTATCAGTCCAAAGAACTTTATTAGACTGATTTCCATTTTGAAAATTTCCATGACAGTATATGTTGGAACATTTATTATCAGAAAAATTATACGACGGATTTGTTGCGAAATATCCCGTAGTATCAAAATGTATTTCTGCGCCTTTTACGCCGTCTAGATGACCGGGCGATGTTACCTTTGAAGGAGAAATATGACAGGTTGAACACGAATATCCGTAGGAAATATGCACTTGATGTGCGCCGACACCGTGAGCAGAGCGATTAATGTTTCCTGCTAAATCTGTCGGCGGCGCCGGATTGACTCCGCCGTGACAAGTTGTGCAATTTTCAGGACCATTCCGTTTTGAGTGACAGGTTAAGCACGATTTTTGCGACGTACCGCCGGCATAGTTTGCACCGTGACATGCTTTACAGGCTTGAATATCCCAATTATGTCCCTGAATATATTTTACATGTGAGTTTGATGAAACGGGATTAGCAAATCCTTCACCGTGAATACTCGCAGTAGGCTGTGTCGGCGGATTTTCCTGCTGCAGTTTGCTGCAAGCATTAAGAAAGAGCGAAGCAAAGACAATTACTGCAAAAAGAGAAATTTGTTTTTTCATAATGCTCTCACCTTACTTAGTTCCATGACAGTAACCGCAGAAACCGATTCCTGCTTTTCCGTTAATTTTTGAATTTGGATCGGTATGACAGACGTAACAATTTGCACCGCGGTCATCGTGCCATGGTCCGTGGACATCTTTCATAAAACCAATTTTATGCGTTCGCGGATTCGTTCCTTTCACTCCATCCGGATCGATATGGCATGTCGTACACGTCGGGTCATCGCCTTCCGCATCATGACATGAAGCGCACGAGGCAATATCACGTTTAGCAAGTGTTGCATGCACTCCGCCGCCCGAACCGACACCGAGTGTGGTAAATCCCGGTTGGTCGTGGCTGATTGGCTTCGCTCCGCCAAGTGCTGCACTTCCGTTTTGATGGCAGTCAGAGCAAAATTGCTGATCACGATGGCAGGTCTGGCAATCCAATGCCTTTCCTCTTGCTTCAATTCCATGCGTAAACCGGAAATTAATATCGTGAACCATTTGTCCTTTTAATGCAAGCGCACCGTTGTTTCCTGCCGTTCGAGGAGAAATTAAACCGATACTTTCCTTCGGATTTAATTTTGTCAAATTATCGCCGTCATGACATTGTTCGCAGAAATTAGCGCTGTGGCATGATTGACACTGTGCATCCATTGTACGCAATCGCGTCATCTGTCCGTGTTCTTTTTTAAATGAAGCGAGTGAATGAGAAACCGGACGAAGATTGGCAACATTCTTATGGCATGTTTCACATTCATTATTTGTTCTTACATTATTATGACACGTTGAGCAGGTTGCCATATCAGGAAGATTAGCCGCCATTGCAAAATCCGTTTTATCCATATTTTTATGGCAGGTTTCACATTCAACTTTTTGTTCTTCAATATGCATTTTATGATTAAAATTAATATCAAAGACCGGAGTCGGAAGCGGCTGCGGATCGTCGCCGTTGGCATGGCAGAATGCGCAATCTTCATCGACTTTTTCTTGATGGCAGGACTGGCATTGATCATGTCCCGGTAAAACTTTTTCAGTAGAATTCGTACTTTCAGAAATTTTATCATGGCACGCAGCACAATCAACACCGAGTTCAGCATGTTTGCTGTGTGAGAATTTAAAGAGTTTTGTTTTATCCGTTTGCTGGAATTCATCGTCAGAGGCGAAACCTTTCCCGACTGATAATAAGGCGGCAACAAGAATAACAATACCGAAGAACAGAATTTTTGATGTTATAGATTTCATATTCTTCGTCCTCACAATAAATTCAATTTATCTGATAAATAATAACTTGCCTTGATAAAAACACGCAGGTCATTTTTAAATTGCGGATTATTCATCCATTGTAATTGGAAGTCCGTCATAAGCATCTTCATCGGGCGGTAGGTTACACCGGCAAGCAGACTTAACACAGAATTACTTGGTGCTTCTTTACTTAATTTATACGAGGCATATCCGAAACCGACCGAAGGCGTAAGCAAAAGATCTTGCAGCGGATAAACGGCAAACACATTGATGCCGTTTAGATCTCCCGCATAGCCGAAATTTTTTGTATAATTAAACGTTAAAAAATCATACATACCGCCAATGGATAACCGCTGACTGTTATCATCGACATACGACACATTTGCAAACCGTGCAAACAATCTCGTCTTTGGAAGAATTTGATATTCAACGGAACCTTCAAGTTCTTTTGTACTGCCGAAGTTAAAAACAGAGAAGATAGAATTATATGCTAAGCGCGGCTCGTGAAACAAATAATCCGCGGCTATTGATAAATTTTTCACAACAAAATATTTTGCGGAAATCTGAGCCCGTGAAAATTTCTCTCCAATCATATCATAATCAGAGCGTGCATACACATTGAACGATTCCGGTGAATCATACAACAAATCAATGCTGGTAAATTCTTCTTCGTTCGGACGGCTGTAAAACACAACATACTGCGGGTCAAATGATGAATCGGCAAGGTTCGGACGAATGCCGCTGTAGCTTTCTCGTTTCCATAACTTGCTTATGTAACTGATTCCGATTGCTCCGTTTTCAATTGGGGAATATGAAAGAAGCGCGCCGTACATTGAATTATCTGTTAACGATTGGTTCAAGTTCCAATCGCGGGTACGGATGACATTCAAACCGCCGTATGCCGTAATGCCGAACGTGTTATCAAAAAATTTTCGTTCTACTAAATAACCGTCCATAATGCCGCTGCCGACACCGGCATAAACAAATTGGCGGCCCACAGAAATATCTGCAACGCCGCCAATATTGTTTCCTTTCACCATTAAGGAGGGGATTCGTAATTCAGGATCCGATGCTATCGCTGTTCCGAAATCATTGGAAACCTGAAAGTTGGTAAGAAATTGAAATTGCTCATTAGCAATATTAAGATGCACCTGTTCATAACCGCGTGCATAGAGCGTGCTTGATCGTGCGCTGTCAATTCCCTGCCAGCCGTAGAACGATGTAGTAAACCGGCTCGTTAAAAGTTGTGCATGCGATGCAAACACAACAGCAAAGATTAGCGCTAAACTTGTTTTGAACATAGACAAATCCTTCTCTTTCGTTTGCATCGGCACATAACGATTCACATCAAAATTATTTTTTTAACGGATGAGCAATTTTTGCCATCGCTTCCTTAAAGTTAAATCCTTTAAAGGTCGGGCTATCGCTGTTATGGCATTCTTTACAAGTTTTTTCATCACCAATAACTAAACCGGCAGCTTTTGCTTTTTCCTTGTTTTCGGGTTTGCTGTGAATAGTTTTATATGCTGATGCAGCGCCGTGGCAGGATTCGCATTGAACGCCTTCATCAATTTTATATGTTTTATCTTGCGGCTTTCCGTAACCGGCAACGTGACATTTTAAACACTCAGGAGATTCTGCGGCTGGTTTTGATAAGCCTTTTTTCTTTGCAATTTCATTTGCCTTATCAGTCAACAAAGTTTTATACGCTTTAGCGTGATCAGAACCTTCCCATATCTTTACCTGATTTCCATTTTTCTCTAATTTGTGGCAGGTGCATCCTTTCATGCCGATATATTTATTCTGCCCAAACGCGGAAACTGCAAAAATCATTACGCCAAAAACCAGTAGAGTAGCAATTCGTTTCATAATATCTCCTTTTTGTGTTTTGTTTTAAGTAGTCGTTCTAAATTATGTAATTACAATATTAACAAACATTATGCCGTTAAAAAGAGTCAAAATTGGCAATTATTTAATATTTTTTTGGCTCAAATTCTTATCGTTGAAAAATTCAATCATTTCCTTTCTCAACACTGAAAAACCACTTTATTCCCCTGTATGGCAGTCATTACAATTCATCGTCTGCCATGAATCGCCTATATCCACCGGATGAATAAATTCTTCACCCTTGGGAGAAAGGTGCGTTAATTTATCATTCGGACCTTGAGAAAGAATTGTATGACAGGTATTGCAATCTTTTGAAATAACTGCTCCCGTTTTTTTCGAAACATGTTTCCCATCGTGGCAGCGGAAGCATCCGGCATACGCATAATGCCCCACATTATTTGGATAATGCGTCCAATTGGCTTTCATCTCCGGGAAAATTGTGTAAGAATAGGTTCGCTGTAAACTTACAATGGCAGAATCAATTTCTGATTTGTGTTTCTTACCTACTTCAGGATACGTTATTGAATAACTATCACGAATTGTTTTTTCAATTCCCTTTAACGCTTCCGTTTCTGTAGCGTACTCTTTTGTAAACGCTGAAGAAGCAATTGTTCTAATTGAAGGAAGCTTTGGCGATACCAAGCCGGCAGACATTAACGAATTAATTGATTCTTCCGGTGTGCGGTAAATATGCGTCGGACGATTATGGCAATCAATACAATCCATCTTTCGTTTTTCACCAGTTGCTAATTTCGTTGTATCAAAATCATCCGTTGTAACATAAACATCTTCATAGCCGTTGGGTTTTGAAATATGCACAACGGGAATTACCTGCCGCTGCGAATCAATGGATGTATAGGTAACGGCATTTTCCGGATTGACATGCCAGTGAATGCCGGATGTTGTTCCTGTTTGAAGATGTCCGCCGCTGACTTTCATTAACAGCGAAACGCTCCACGGAGAATTTTTTTCATCCTGCGCGTAATATGTTTTCGTTACCTGCTTATCCGAAATAAAATGCTGAGGCCAGTGACATTGTTCACATGTTCCCTGCGCCGGACGCAGATTATGAACCGGCGTGGGAATAGGACGTGAAAATAAATTAAATGTTACCGAAAGAATTTGATACGCACCGGAAATTTTCGATTTCACATACCAATCCGCGCCGGAGCCGACATGACATTCGGCGCAGGTAACACGCGCATGAGGCGAATGCCGGTACGCCGTGTATTCCGGTTTCATAACATCGTGGCAAATCTCTCCGCAGAAAACAACCGACTCGGTAAAATCGTAGACTTGATAACTTCCGAAAGCAGAAGCGAGAAAAACAAAAAGAGTGATTACTGCAAGAAAGCCAAATTTCTTTCTGTGTGCAGGGTTGTTAAAATCAATACTCGGATATTCGCCATGCTCAACGCCGGCACGCGCACGCCGTCTCTTTTCCAAGCGCATACCGAAGGCAACAAGTAAAAGTCCGCCGATGAAAAACACCGGAAGAATAACAAATGCTATAATTCCAATATAGGGGCGGGAATGTTCCGCAATACTATCCATAACGTACAAAAAGATAATCAGCATGAAACTTACCAGAGAAACAGCCGACCCCGCCATACTGATGGGATTATAATATATTGAGGGAAGAAATTTTTTAAATCTCATGACGTTTCTCTCAGAGGTTATAATTGTTATTCGTTATTTTCTTTTTGCTCTTCTTCAAGACGCTTTCTTTCTTCTTCTTTTATCCGTTCCAATTCTAAAGGATGTTCATGCGCCATTTCTTCTTCAGAAATTGTTCCTTTGAACCAGGCAAGATTCATCGGATAGACATCCGGATTGAAAATGATGAAATAGAAATGCCACACAACAATGGCAAGGCCGGCAAGCCACGCTTCATAAAAATGAATGGTGCGGGAAACATCCCACCAGAGTTTACCGATTAATCCTAGGAATGTATTATCAAACCATAAGATAAATCCGGTAATGCTCATAACAATGGTTCCCCAAATCAACGCCCAATATTCTGCCTTTTCAATATAGGAAAATCTATCCAGCATCGGTTTTGTTTGCGAAAGTCCGAGATTATATTTCGCCACACCAAAAGCATCACGCAGATCCTGCAATTTGGGAAGTAAATCTTTAACTAATTTTTTCCCCCGCTCGGTAAAGAAGATATAATAAATATGATAGATACTTGTGAGAATCATAACCACGGCGGCAACGCGGTGAAGAATTCCGCGGATTTCAAAAATTGTTGCGCTGATTGAGCGAATAGAAAGCACCCAAAATGCATCGGGATATCTGAGCATAAATCCGGTAACAATTAAGGTGATAAAACTTAACGCCAGTAATCCGTGCTGGAGTCGTTCGCTGAGAGTCATGCGGAGATATAACGCATGACCGACTTCAACATGTGCAATGCCGGAACGGCGATGACGTAATTTATCGTTTGCCTTTCTCCAAAAATCTATCACGTTATGAAGAAACATTCCGCCGATAGTAACAACAATTAAAATGATATACAGATTTGAGACAAAATAAATAATATCATTATCTGTTGCCGTTGTTGTAATAACGTGAACGGCGCCTTTTGCAAAATTTTCATTTGCACCGGGATGACATTTACCGCACGTTTGAGCAAGATTTGCTTTGTTCACCGGCGAGCGCGGATCGCTTGAAGGCAAGATATCGTGGAATCCGTGGCAGCTTGCACAATTCGCCGCTTCCGTTGAGCCGGCTTTTACCGCAAGACCGTGATAGCTGTCCATAAAGGACTTTGTTCGTCCCGAAGGAAGTCCGTATTTTTCATTTAACTTCACCGAATTGTGACACGGCGAGCACACTTCATTGGAGAGATGAAATTTTGAAACCGGTGAATTGGGATCTTTCGGCGCAAGAATTTTATGTTCGCCATGACAATCCGTGCAAACAGGCGAAGACATATTTCCTTTTGCAAACGAAGTTCCGTGAATACTTTCTTTATACGTTGCGGCAATATCCGCATGACACTTCGCACAGGTGTTCGGAATATTTTTCTTATTCACAGTTGAATTGATATCGCTCCCTTTACTCATTTCATGACTGCCGTGGCAATCAATACACGTTGCCGCTGTTCCGTTCCCATGCCGAAGCGCCTGAGCATGCACGCTCTGTTCGTATGATTTTATAAACTGTGTCGTAACACCGGTTCCAAGATTTTTATCGCCGTGACAGCTGGTGCACATTTTTTCTTCGGCAAGTTTTACCGCCGCAGTATCTTTTCGCGCTCCGTTTGAAGGAAGCAATACCGAATGGCACTGAATACAGTTCGGCGCATTTTTATTCTGTGCAGCCAAAGCAATGCCGTGTGCCGATTTCAAAAAATGTTCTTTTTCTGTTGCATGGCAGGTTCCGCATGCCGTAACAAGATTTTCTTTGCTGAATTTTGAGCCGGCAACATTCGGAGATACAACATTATGCGTTCCGTGACACTCTTTACATAATTTACTTTGATCGGCGCCGGAGGCCAATACCGTTTTATGAAAAGCATGTTTCGGAAGATCTTTCGCATGGCAAGAAGCGCATTGAACCGGTGTAATTTTTTCTTTGTGCGGCAAATCTTCAGGGTTAAAACCGGTATGGCACGTAACGCAGGAAAATTTTTTGTGCGGTGATTTGTTAAGAGTGCTTTCTTCAACGTAAAGAGAAATTGTCTTTCCGTTCTTCTCCATTGTAAGAGAATTATCGGAATGACATGCTAAACAATCTTCTTTTGTTTGAGATAATAAAGTCTGAATGGAAATAAATAATAGTGAAAAGAGTAGCAAACGTAGCATAATATTTAATGATTATAGTAATAAAAGTTTTTTTTTACTTTATTCTTGCAACACGTATGCCAACAAAAGAATATGCTTTAATTATTTCAGATTAGCAATATTCGTATCAAATACTTCTCATAATTAGAAAAAAAATAGCTGAAATTTTCAGCAATGAAAATTGCTTAAAACCGCAACAGTTTTATTTCCTTTTCCAAATTGCCTTTCGTTTTTCATTAAAAGCCTTCAGCGCTTCAATCCTATCCTCTGTCGTAACAAGCGGAGCATACAGTTTTAATTCTTGTTCAAAACCCTTTTCTAAAAATTCCTTTGATGAACTTTCAACTACTTTCTTCGCTTGCCGCAAGGCAAGAGGTGCATTAGAAGCAATGGTGGCAATCAATGTTTCAAATTCAGAAGAAAATTTTTCATCAGAAAACACATAATCAATAACGCCGTCATTCTTTGCTTCTTCAGCGGAAAATTTTTGCGCGGTTAAAATCCATTTTTTAGCCGCTCCTGTTGTGCACCGCTGCGCCAAGCGATGAAGTCCGCCGGCAGCAGGAATAATTCCCAAACTTGTTTCGGGAAGACCGAGAAGTGCGGTTTGGCTTGCCGCAAGAATATCGCCGGCAAGTGCAAATTCCAATCCGCCGCCGAGCGCCGGCGCATGTATCCCCATCAAAACCGGCTGCGGTATTTCTATCCACGCTTTTGTTACGTTTTGAATTTCTTGAACAACCTGTAACACCTGCTCGTTCGGAATGCCGGCTCTCTCTTTTAAATCTGCACCGGCGCAAAATGCTTTTCCGTTGGCGCTTACGGCTGCAACCCAGATTTCATCATTATCTTTTATCCATTGCGCGCAGCGAATAAGCTCGCGGACAAATTCCTGATTTAAAGCATTAACAGGAGGACGGTTTAAAGTAACGCGCGCAATATGGTTGTTAACGGTTACCAGAAGATTTTCAAAGGTCATAACGTATCAGAAAAATGTTTTATGAATATATTAAAAATATTTTCAAAAAAGTGAAATTCGTTTTATTTACCGGCAGTAATTTTTCTTACAATTCGTTCGGCAATGTTTTTCATTTCATTGACGCTTGTAATTTCAATCCAGGAAATTCTTTCTTCTTTTCGAAACCAGGTCATCTGGCGTTTTGCATAACGGCGCGTATTTTGTTTTATCAGTTCAATCATTTTTTCTTTTGAAATTTCTCTGCACAAATATTGAAAGACTTCTTTGTATCCCACCGTTTGTAACGCTTGAAGCGATTCATCATACCCAAGAGCTTGAATATTTTTTATCTCCTCAATTAATCCCTGCTCAATCATACGGTCAACGCGCATATTGATTCGGTCATACAGCATCTTTCGTTCCCAATGCAGAGCAAACCAATAATCATTATAAATTTTTTGATTTTGTTGATCAGCATGAAATTGTGAAATGGGGATTCCCGTTTCATAAAACACTTCAAGCGCCCGTATAATTAACGGCGTTCTTTTCTGCGGAATGCGCGCTGCCGATTCGGCATCAACCTTTTCCAACTCTCGATGAAGTGAAGCGGCGCCTTCAATACGCAGGCGTTCTTCAAGCTGCCGGCGTATGCCTTTCGAAAATTCCGGCTGCTCAAATATTCCATCCACCAGAGCTTTAAGATACAGACCGGTTCCACCGACAACCAGCGGCAAAGCATTGCGGGAAATAATCTCTTGAATACTGCGTCTTCCCTGCTGTTGAAAATCCCAGACTGAAAATTTTTGATTCGGTTCAAGAAGATTGATAAAATGATGAGGAACTCGCTTTAATTCTTCAGGCGATGGTTTTGCCGTTCCAATGGTAAGATGATTATAGATTTGACGAGAATCGGCAGAGAGAATTTCTGAAGGAATAATTTTTGCAATTTCTAACGCAAGAGATGACTTACCGGATGCCGTCGCTCCGGCGATAATTAATATTTTCGGAAGGTCTGTATTCATATTTTAATTTTTTGTTGTAACGAAATATGAATCACACTTTTTAAAAATAACACCGGCGCTTAATTCCAGCCGCTTTTTCCGATGAGAGGAACAAACTTAAATCCGTCATACACAGTTGTATGAAGCGTATCCTTATTTTTTTTCCCGACAACAATCTGCTGATTCGATTTTGTCCCTATGGGAATTACAATCCGCCCCCCTTCGGCAAGCTGATTGACCAGCGGTTCCGGCATTGAAGGCGAGCCGGCGGTTACAATAATTCCGTCGTACGGCGCAAATTCTCCCCACCCTATTGTTCCGTCCCCTGCCTTCACCAAGATGCGGAGTTTTAACTGATCGAAAATTTTCCTGGCGGAAGTTACCAAACTTAAATGCCGTTCAACGGAATAGACACGACACCCGATTGTTGCCAGCACCGCCGCTTGATATCCTGAACCGGTTCCGATTTCCAGAACTTTCATTTCTTTTTTCGGTTCAAGAGCCTGCGTCATAAACGCCACGGTGTACGGCTGCGAGATTGTTTGATCGCTGTTAATCGGCAGCGCAATATCTTTATACGCATTATCAATAAACGTCTGATTGACAAACCGATGGCGCTCAACTTTTGCCATTGCTTCTAACACTGTTTCGTTGCTAATGCCTCGAGATCGTAACAATTCTACCATCTCTTTACGTTCTATATCAAATCGTCCCACGCTGTTATACTTTTAAAATATTCTTTATTGATATTCTTTTAATAATACTTTTAAAAACTGAACTGTTGTATTAAAATGTGTCATGTGACTTTTTTCTCCGGCATAGATGGTGGAAATAGGAATTGCATCAAAGCGAAATCCGCACAACGCCGCCTTAATAAGAAATTCCGTTTCCGCTTCAAACCCGGAACAGGAAAGCTGAACCGATCGCAGCACTTCTGTTTTAATAAAACGAAATCCGCATTGACTGTCGCGAAGCCGAACGCCCGTCCGCGCTTCCACAAGAAATGTTGTTAATACATTCGACAGAATTCTGTGCACAGGCATTCCGCGCAGTTGGTGAAGGCGATTCCCGATAACAACATCGGCGCAGGTTTCTTCCGCCCGTCTGATGAAGTTCGGAATTTCTTTCGGTTCGTGCTGTAAATCCGCATCCATTGTAATCACCGCGTCATAGTCCGACGCAAGTATTTTAGAAAATCCCCGTTGAAGCGCCGCGCCTTTCCCGCAATTTTTTTTCAATTGTATTGTATAAACTCCGTGTGCTTCCGCAACTGAAGCGGTTGTATCAAAGGAACCGTCATCAACAAGCAGAATATTTTCCTGCGGAACATACGCGAGAGTTTCACGAAGCAGCGGCGATAAGGTGGAGGCGGCGTTAAATGCGGGAATGAGGACGGAAACTTTCATTTCTTACGCATTGCCTTCTTTGCATTTTTTAATGAACGCTGCACTGAAGTAATCAGCCGCTCATGCAGTTCTTTCCGCAGCTCTTGTGTTGAAAGACGATAATACAATTCGCCGTTTTCCGTTATTGAAACTGCGCCTGTCTCTTCCGAAACTATCACGCAAATAGCATCGGTCTGTTCTGAAATTCCGAGCGCTGCGCGGTGCCGCGTTCCGAGCTGCAAATCGCCGTATGTAGTATGTGCCGAAAGAGGCAGCGTGCAGCGTGCCGCTTCAATCGTCTGATCGTTCACAATAACGGCGCCGTCGTGAAGCGGCGAGCGCGGATTAAAAATTGAAAGCAGAAGCGATTTGCTCATCTGCGCGTTAAGCGTAATTCCGTTTTCCGTAAAACTTTTCATTCCGGTTCCGCGGGAAATGACAATCAGCGCGCCGTACCGTTTTCGGGAAAGGTCCAGCGACGCATTGATAATATCATCAATCGTATCGGTAACGCTGAAGCGAAGAAATTTCCGTACAAAACGATTCAGCGCAATATTGGAAAGAAGCCGGCGGATTTCCGGCTGAAAAATAATGATAAACGCAATAACCCAAATATCCGATACGGTGCGTAGCAGCCAGCTGACAGCTTTCAAATTTGTTGCTTGAGCAACAAAGGAAAGAGTAACAACAAGTATTAACCCGATAAAAATCTGTGCGGCAATTGTTCCGCGCATTGCCCGGTACAAACGGTAGAAAATAAATGTTACCAGCAGAATATCAATAACATCCGGTATGGTAATATTTAAAAACCCTATTGAAAATAATTCCATGAATTACGCCCGTTTAATTGCATCCGCAATAACTGCAACCCGTTTCATTGTTTTTACATCATGAACGCGAACAATATCAGCACCGTGAAGAATTGCCGCCGAAACCGATGCCGCCGTCCCTTCCATGCGGTCATCCACTTCAGCGTGAAGCAGTTCGCCGATAAATTTTTTCCGCGACGTGCCGATGACAATCGGTCGTTTGAGAGATTGAAATTCCGAAAGATGTTTCAGCAGAAGAAGATTATGCCGTAAATTTTTCCCGAAACCAATTCCGGGATCAATAAAAATATTTTCTACTCCGGCGGATTCAGCGCTGCGAAGGCTTTCTTCTAATTCCGCTTTTACTTCCGCCACTACATCATTGTACTGCGGATTAATCTGCATGGTTTCCGGCGTTCCCTGAATGTGCATAACAATTAACGCCGCATGATGTTTTGCCGCAACTTCTGCCACGTGCGGGTCAAACCGTAAGCCGCTGATATCATTGACAATCTGTGCTCCTGCGGATAACGCCGCTTCAGCCACGGCAGATTTTGTTGTATCAATAGAAAGTAGCGTTTCGGTTTTTGCCGCAAGATATTCAATAACCGGCAACACCCGTTCTAATTCCTGCTCAGCGGAAATTTGTGCCGTTTCGCCGTACACCCCTTTCGGTCTGGTTGATTCACCGCCGATATCAATGATATCCGCGCCGTCTTCAATCATTTGCAGCGCATGCGCAACGGCGCGCTCCGTAGAAAAAAATTTTCCGCCGTCGGAAAAAGAATCAGGCGTAACATTCAACACACCCATAATGTACGTCCGCTCGGAAAAATCTAAAATACGGCTGCCAATTTTTACCGAATGCTCTGTGGTGATAGTGTCGTTCATTGTTCCTAAAATACAAAAGGTTGCCGAACAAACAAAGAAAAACCCCGCATCGGCGGGGCTTTATATTATGCTTTTTTATTTGCAAGAAGCGCTTTGCGTTTTGCTTTCGCCTTCGCCCGTTTCTTACGATGTTTCTTTGCCACAACATAATCTTTTTTATTCATAACGTCTCTCCGGTTTGTTTTATTTTTAAAAAATACGCTGATGTAATTTTTCGATTTATAAAGTGTATTCTGACAGCTTCATGAACACTTCAAACATATTCAGTTTCTCAGTGAATTCCAAGAAGAAAATACGCTTCATTGTTTTTCGATTTATTGCTGAATGTAGCCGTCTTGCTTTGCTAATTCTTCCACAACATTTTTTGATGCCAGCAGCGGAAGAGTTGCTTCAAAATGCTGAATAATAAATTGTAGTCTTCGAATTTCCGAATTCATGGAAAGGATAATGTGCCGCTGCAGTACATCTAAGCCGGCTTTTTGCGCAAGATAAAATGAATGTATTCTCTTCTGCTCTTCACGGGGAATTTTTTTTACAATAACCGGATAAACGATGGAGACAAATTCATTATACATCTCAACCGCTTTCTCTAATAATTTTTCATCGCGGCTTTCGTCTTCATCCTCCATAGGCTGCACTTTTCCGATAAAATACGGCTTTGAGGATTCTTCAATTCCGTGAAGTACATAGCGCTGGATTCCTTCAACCACAATATCAAACCGTCCGTCAAAATAGCGTTTTGTAATTTCAAGAATGCGGGCAGTGCATCCCACGGTGCGAATCTGCTGTTCATAAATAAGATTAATGCCGAACGACGTTGTATGCTCGTAACATTCCGAAATCATTTCTTTATACCGGTCTTCAAAAATATGCAGTGAAAGTTTTGACTGCGGAAAGAGAACAACATTAAGAGGGAACAGCGGAAGAGAATTATAAGCGTGTGGTAATTCAGGCATAATGTAAAAGGATTGTAAAAAAAATGCATCGGCTCATGCAATTCAGAAGAACAGAACAAGCCGATGCAATAATAAATTTATTTCGCCGAGTCGAAACGCTGTGCAACGTCATTCCAGTTGACAATATTCCAGAATGCGACAAGATAATCTGCGCGGCGGTTTTGATATTTCAGGTAATATGCATGTTCCCACACATCAACGCCGAGAATCGGAGTTTTACCGTCCATCAACGGATTGTCTTGGTTTGGCGTAGAAACAACGGAAAGTTTTCCTTTATCAACAATCAGCCACGCCCAGCCGGAACCGAAACGCGTCATGCCGGCTTTTGAAAATTCTTCTTTCAATGCATCAAATGAGCCAAACGTATTTTTTACGGCATCGGCAAGTTTTCCTGAAGCCGGCACCGCGACATCTTTTTTCAATTGCTGCCAGAACATGGTATGATTAACATGCCCGCCGCCGTTATTTCGCACTGCGGTGCGAATGGCTTCCGGAACGGTTTGTAAGTTAGAAATTAATTCAATTGCAGATTTTCCCTGCAGGTCTGCATGATTTGCCAGCGCATTATTTAAATTGGTAACATACGCGGCATGATGTTTATCGTGATGAATCTCCATCGTCTTCGCATCGAAATACGGTTCAAGCGCATCGAATGCATACGGAAGCGGAGCGAGTTCATGTGCCATAATATTCTCCTTCGTGAGTACTGATTGGTGTGAAATGACTTTGTTCGCTTTTAAAAACAGCGGTGAAGCGGCAGCCAACAAAGATGATTTAATAAAAACTCTTCTGTTTTGTTTCATAATATTTTCAATAAAAAAATACAGTGCACGCCCTCCCGTGCACTGTAGTAAAAAAATTACATTCCCAGCGTTAAGCGCGCTTCTTCAGACATCATGCTCGGATCCCAGCGCGGCTCCCACACAACATGAACATTTGCCGCACGCACTCCTTCAACTAGTTCTGCTTTATCCCGCACTTCTGCCGGAATAATCTGCGCCGCCGGACACGACGGCGAGGTGAGCGTCATGGTAATTTCAACGGTGCGGTCGTCTCCCACCACAACATCATAGACCATTCCGAGTTCGTATATGTTCACAGGAATTTCCGGATCATACACTGTTCGAATTTGTTCCGTTACTTGTTCTTTTAGAACCATCTTTTCAATTCCGCTGAGCGGTTGATTTTCTTGTTCACTCATGGTGTACCTCGTTTCTCTTATTCTATCGAAATTGCATTGTTCTGATTATTCAACGCGGCGTTTAATGCGTGCCAAGCAAGCGAAGCACATTTAATACGCGCAGGAAATTCTCTGACGCCGATTAACGCACCGAGCGAACCGAGTTCTTCAATTTTGTCTTCAGGAATTTCGTCGCCGATTTTTGTCATAATCAGCGAATGAAATTTTTCAAATAATTTTTGTGCTTCCTGTACGCTACGGCCTTTAACGGATGTCGTCATCATTGAAGCAGACGATTTTGAAATAGCGCAGCCGCTTCCTTCAAAGCCGATATCTTCAATCACATTGTTGCTGACTTTTAGATAGACTGTATAATGGTCGCCGCACAACGGATTGTAACCGTCCGCAAAATGACTCGGCTTATCAATTTTTTTATAATTTCTCGGGCTTCGATTATGTTCAAGAATTAATTCTTGATAGAGTTCGTTTATTTCGCTCATGCTTTAAATATCTCTTTAACTTTATACACTGCCTGCCCGAGCAGTTCTAAATCTTGTTTTGTGTTGTAGAATGAAAATGACGCGCGTGCTGTTGCCGGAATCTGAAAACGCTGCATTACCGGCTGGGTGCAATGGTGTCCCGTTCGGATGGCAATTCCTTCTTTATCCAAAATTGTTCCGATATCGTGCGGATGAATATTATCCATTACAAATGAAAGAACGCCTGCCTTTTCTTTCGCCGTACCGATAATTCGCAGCCCGGGAATTGCCTGCAAAATCTGTGTTCCGTGTTCAAGCAATTCATGTTCATATTCTTGGATTGATTGAAAATCTAATTTCGAAACATAATCAATCGCCGCACCTAATCCCACGGCGCCGGAAATATTCGGTGTGCCGGCTTCAAATCGAAAGGGAAGCGCGTTATAGGTTGTCTTTTCAAACGTAACGGAAGCAATCATATCTCCGCCCCCCTGATACGGATTCATCTTTTCAAGAAATTCTGCTTTTCCGTACAGCGCGCCGATTCCTGTCGGACCGAAAAGTTTATGACCGGAAAAAACAAAAAAGTCGCAGTCCAATTCTTTCATATCAACTTTACGATGCGAGACTGTCTGTGCACCGTCCACCAGCACCGGAATGTTCAGCGCATGGGCGCGTTCGATGATGTGCTTCACCGGATTGATTGTTCCGAGCGAATTGGAAATATAGACAATTGATACAAACTTTGTTTTCGGCGATAATAATTTTTCAAATTCTTCCAGCATCAACTCGCCGTTATCGTTCATCGGAATAACGCGGAGCTTCGCCCCTTTTTCTTCGCACAACATCTGCCACGGAACAATATTGGAATGATGTTCCATCGCCGAAATAAGTATTTCATCTCCCGCGCCGATAAACTTTCTTCCATAACCGTGCGCAATTAAATTAATTCCTTCGGTTGTGCCGCGAGTAAAAATTATTTCTTTCTGTTCATTCGCGTTCAAAAAGTTCTTCACTTTTCCGCGCGCTTTTTCATATTCAAAGGTGGAAATTTCGCTCAAGTAATGCACACCGCGGTGAATGTTGGCGTTATGTTCACGGTAATAAGTGCTGATGGCATTTAACACCTCAACCGGTTTTTGCGTCGTCGCAGCATTATCTAAATAGACAAGAGGTTTTCCGTGAACAAAGCGGAGAAGAATCGGAAAATCTCTGCGAAGTTCTTCAACGGAAAATTTCGTCTCCAATGTTGTCAGTTCGTTTATCATGAGTGGACAATTTCGGGAAGATCTTTCATCCCGAGTTTAGTTTGTAAATAATCAATAACAACCGCATCAACATACTGCCGGAATTTTTCATTCGAAATTTTTCCGGTAACTTCGGCGGCAAACCCGACTACCAGCATACCCTTTGCAGTCTCTTCGCCGATACCTCTGCTTTTTAAATAAAATACCATCTGATCGTTCAATCCGCCGACTGCCGCGCCGTGCGTACATTTAACATCGTCGGCAAAAATTTCTAATTCCGGTTTTGTATTCACCGTTGCATTATCGGAAAGAAGAAGATTACGGTTCGTCTGTTTGGAATCCGTTTTCTGCGCTTCCGGTTCAACATACACTCTGCCGTTAAAAATTGCGCGTGAATCCTGATCCAAAATTCCTTTGAACAATTCATGGCTCGGGCAATTCGGGTGAATGTGATGCATTAAGGTATGATGATCAACCACCTGCGTGCCGGTAACAATATACAATCCGTTGAGATTACATTCTGCCGCTTCGCCGTCAATAATAACCTGCATATCGTTTCGCGCCAGCGCTGAACCGGCGGCAAGAGAAAAGAGTGCAACGTTGCTTGTTTCTTCCTGATGCACGTGAACATTTTCATAATGAAATGATGCCGCGCTTTCATGCTGAACTTTTACTAATTCAACTCTGCTCTTTTTCTTCGCTTCAATTTCCGTTACAGCGTTGGTAAAATTTTTATTTTCTTCAAGCGAAAGAAAATTTTCCATTATCATCAACGAAGATTCTTCTTCCGCAATCACTAAATTTCGTATTGCTGAAACATACACCTGTTCGCCGGCGCCGGAAGAAAGATAAAGCGCATGAATCGGTTCAGCAATCTGAACGCCGCGGGGAACATACACAAAAAGTCCGTCGTACGTAAACGCCGTATTCAAGGCGGAAAAAACACTCTGTTCTGTCTTGGCAATTTTTCCTAAATACCGGCGGGCAATTTTCTGATGCGAGACAACAGCTTCCGCAAGATTGGTAAGAAGTACTCCGTCCGGAAGTTTTCCGACGGCGCTTAATTCTTTACTGAAATGTCCGTTCACGAAAACCAATAGATGCTGTGCCGTCTCCTTCAGCAACAACTGTTCAATGGATTTTTTTTCTACTTTTGGAACTGACGGCGCGGAAGAATACCGAAACTGTGAATGAAGAATCGGCGTAATATTGGTGAACCTCCACGCTTCATTTTTCTTTGTCGGGAACCCTTCCTTCTCAAAAATTTCTATTGCCGCTTTTCGAATGTCGTGAACCCACGCCGGTGATTTTGATGCACCGTTTTTTTCAAACGCCGAAAATTCGTTTTTATAATGTTGAATTTGTGACTGCGATGTATCCATAATTTCCTGCTCCTTATGCCGTCACTTTAGCATCTTCTTTAATTTGATCGTACCCTTCCGCTTCAAGCTCCAGCGCCAATTCCTTCCCGCCGGATTTTACAATCTTTCCGTTGACAAGCACATGAACAAAATCGGGAACAATATAATTCAGCAGACGCTGATAGTGTGTTACAACAATAAACGCATTGTCGGAAGATTTTAATTTGTTTACGCCGCCGGCAACAATCTTCAACGCATCAATATCAAGCCCGGAATCGGTTTCGTCCAGAATTGCCAGCTTCGGTTCAAGCACCGCCATCTGCAGAATTTCATTCCGCTTTTTTTCGCCGCCGGAAAATCCTTCGTTCACGGGACGGTAAATAAAGCTGTCCGCCATTTCTACCAATTTCATTTTCTCTCGAAGAAGTTTTAAAAACTGCATAGAATCCAGCGGCTCTTGTCCGTTCGCTTTTCGAATTTCATTTAAGCCGGCTTTCAAAAAATAACTGTTGCTCACGCCGGGAATTTCTACCGGATACTGAAACGCCAGAAAGACTCCTGCCTGCGAGCGTTCTTCTGCTTCCATTTCCAGAAGATCTTTTCCGTCATAAATCACCGAGCCTCCGGTTACTTCGTACGAAGGATGTCCTGCAAGCACCTGCGCCAGCGTGCTTTTTCCGGAACCGTTCGGTCCCATAATAGCATGAATTTCTCCGGCATTGACTTTTAAATCAATACCTTTCAAAATTTCTTTTCCGGCAATACCGGCGTGTAAATTTTTAATCTCAATCATTGTGTTTTTTCCTCTTCTCTTTAAACTGCAAAATAATTTTTATTCTAAAAAATAATCGTTAACCGACGGAACCTTCCAGCGAAACGCCGAGAAGTTTCTGTGCTTCAACGGCAAATTCCATAGGAAGATTTTTAAATACCTCTTTTGCAAATCCGTTCACAATCATCGAAATAGCATTTTCAGTATTAATGCCCCGTTGCTTGCAATAGAAAATCTGATCTTCACCGATTTTTGACGTAGAAGCTTCATGCTCAACGCTGGATGAAGTATTTTTCACTACGATGTAAGGAAAAGTATTTGCACTGCAGGCATTGCCGATTAACATGGAATCGCACTGCGTATAGTTGCGGGAATTTTTTGCATCTTTTGCAATAGAAACCAAACCGCGGTAAGTATTATTTCCCTGTCCTGCTGAAATTCCTTTGGAAACAATTGTGCTTCGCGTGTTCTTTCCGATGTGGTGCATCTTCGTTCCGGTATCGGCAATTTGTTTGTTGTTTGCCACAGCGACGGAATAAAATTCACCGATGGATTCATCTCCCTGCAAAATTACGGAGGGATATTTCCAGGTAATCGCCGCGCCGGTTTCAACCTGCGTCCACGAAATTTTTGCTTTCACGCCGGCACACTTTCCTCGCTTGGTAACAAAATTATAAATTCCGCCGATGCCGTCTTTATCTCCCGAATACCAATTTTGCACGGTGGAATATTTTACTTCCGCATTGTCGAGCGCAAGAATTTCCACCACTGCGGCATGAAGCTGATTTTCATCTCGCTGAGGCGCCGTGCATCCTTCCAGATAACTGACATACGCGCTTTCTTCGGCAACAATCAGCGTCCGTTCAAACTGTCCGGTGTTGGAAGCGTTAATGCGAAAATATGTGGAAAGTTCCATCGGGCAGCGCACGCCTTTCGGAATAAAACAGAACGAACCGTCGCTGAACACAGCGGAGTTTAATGCGGCAAAAAAATTATCGGAATACGGAACCACCGAACCGAGATATTTCTGTACCAGTTCGGGATGTTCGCGAATTGCTTCGGACATGGAACAGAAAATAATTCCTTTTTCCCGAAGCGTTTCTTTAAATGTTGTAGCAACGGAAACGCTGTCGAAAACCGCATCTACGGCAACGCCCTGCATTCGCTTCTGCTCATTCAGAGAGATTCCAAGCTTTTCATATGTTTCTAAAATTTTCGGATCAACCTGATCGAGACTTTCAACTTTTTTTGCCGCCTTCGGCGCCGCATAGTAACTGATTGCCTGATAATCAATCGGCGGATATTTAAAATTTGGCCACCAGTGCGGTTCTTCCATCGTCAGCCATGCGCGGTAGGCACGCAGACGCCATTCGGTCATCCATTCCGGTTCTCCTTTTTTATGAGAGATCGTGCGAATGACATCTTCGGTTAATCCGGGGGGAATTTGGTCCATTTCTATATCAGTCGTAAAGCCGTACTTATATTCTTTACTGACTAATTCTTCTACTGATTTTTCTGAATCTGACATTGTTTTTCCTTCGATAACTCTTTTCAATAATTAAAAATTTTACTGAGCTTTGTTCGCCGTAAATTCCGGATAATTTAAAAGCCATGTTTGATAATCCATTTTCCGCAGAATATTTTTTTTCTCAAATTCTACCGCTACTTCGCGCGTTACTTGTTCCGCTTCGGTATAACCGATTTTTGCTTTCTTCATTTTTAAAAATCCCATAACGCCGTAATGCAAATCGCGAAAGAAAACATTGGACATGTGAAAAAGCGGATAATTCTTTTTCAAATAATTAATAAACTCAACCTGATTGCCGATGATGTACTGCGATTTTTTGAACCGAATATTCAGCATTAGCGGACTCCTTCTTTTGAAAATGAACGAAGCTTTTGCACCGTTTGTGTTATTTTTTCTGAAACATAATTGACTTCTTCTTTCGTGGTAAATCTCCCCAGCCCGAACCGCAGCGTGGAATGCGCCTCTTCAGCCGAAAGACCGATCGCCTTCAGCACATGCGAATACGATGCATTGCCGTCTTCCGCCGTGCAGGCAGAACCCGAAGAAAGCGCAATGTCGGTTAATTCCGCCATCAGCATATCGGCATTCACGCCGTTGAATGTTACGCTGAGATTATTGGAAAGACGCCGGACCGGATCGCCGTTTAATTTCACGTTTTCAATTTTTTGAAGTTTTTCCCAAAGAAGATTTCTTAATTCAGAAAGCGTTTTGTTTTCATCAATAAAATTTTCCTGAACAAGCGAGACTGCTTTTCCTAAACCGACAATACCGGGAACATTTACCGTTCCTGAACGAAATCCCCGCTCGTGTCCGCCGCCGTGCATTTGCGTTTCAAGAAAAACTTTCGGGTTTTTATTCCGGAGATATAATACGCCTACACCTTTCGGTCCGTAGATTTTATGTGAAGAAAATGAAAGAGCATGAATGTTCATCTCCTTCACATTAAAAACTATCTTCCCGATTCCCTGTGTTGCATCGGTATGGAAAAAAATATTTTTTGCGGAACAGATGGCGCCGATTTCTTCCAGCGGCTGAATAGTGCCAATCTCGTTATTAGTGCTCATTACAGAAACCAGAAGCGTTTTTTCTGTTATCGCTTTTTCCACATCGCGCGGGTTAACTCTTCCGAACGAATCTACCGGCAGAATTGTAAGAACAAATCCTTTTCGCTCGAGATATCTGCACGTCTCAAGCACAGCAGGATGCTCAACGGCTGACGTGATAAGATGATTTCCTTTGCTCTGATATGCTTCAGCAATTCCTTTCAACAGAAGATTGTTGGATTCGGTTGCGCCGCTGGTAAAAAGAATTTCTCTCGGCTCCGCCTGAAGCATATCCGCAATAATTTTTCTTGCCTGCTCAACGGCTTCTTTCGCAATCCATCCGAACCGATGCTGCACGCTGGCGGTATTTCCGAAATGCTGCGTAAAGAATGGCTGCATTGCTTCCACAACCCTCGCATCAACGGGAGTGGTTGCGTGATAATCCATATAGACAGGCAGATGAACCATTAGACGATTTCCGAAACTTTCATCGATGAAAAAACCTGCTCGAGATTATATTGAATTTTCTCCAGCGGATTTTTAATTGTGCAATTATCGTACACGGAACAGGTGTGCTCAATTTTTCCTAAACATTCTGCTATAGCCGGCTGCGTTCCTTCAATAACATGAATAACATCCATAATTGAAATCTGATCGGCGGCTCTGGCAAGCGTATAACCGCCAAGCGAACCTTGATAGGAATAAATCACTTTTCCCTTTGCCAGCTTCTGCATAACTTTTGCCAGCAGCTCATTGGGAATGTTATACCGTTCCGCAATTTCTTTTACTGTGGAAATTTGATTACCAAGAGAGGCAATGTGCCGAATGGCAATTAAACCATATTCTACTTTTTTAGAAAGCTTTAACATATCCGACTGGAAAAGTCCTATTTATATCCAAAAAAAATCGAAGTATTCACACCAGGTCTCTTTCGTGTAAATCTTCTGATACAAATATAAGAAATATTTCAAATGTTGACAAGAACTTTTCGCAGAAGAAAGTTAAAGGTTTGAGAAAAGTTTGTAAAAAATTCTTATCGAAGGATTTTGGTTATTAAGAAATAATGCTCAGGTTCTCCCTTCTCACGCATCATTTCCCGAATAATGTAAAATTTGAAAACTCAAATATCAAGTTCTAAACCTTTTCGCGTCGTTCATCTAAGGGGAAAAAATTCCCAGAGTTGCTATATTCAACGATACTTTTCGCAATTTATAAAAACATCATTTATCTTTTCTGTATAAAATTTTTAAAAAGTGTTAATTTGAACGTAAATAGAGAATATTTTTGTTACTTCTTATTAACAACTTGGCATAAGATTTACATTGGTAAAGTAATTAAGTATAATACGCTCGTAAATTTTTTAAAAATTTGCACAAAGAAAGCACCTCTATCATGACAAAAAATGCTCAGCTTAATGAAATTCTCGGCGAGCTGCAATTATCCAAAAAAGAGAGCGACGATATTTCTTCCATTGCCGTTATCGGATTCGGCATTATGGGGCAGGGAATTGCTCACACCATTGCCAACGCCGGAATTGAAGTAACGGTCATTGAGAAATCCGAAAAACAGCTTAAGAAACAAATGCACGCGCTCGAAGACACGCTCGATTATTTAATTAACCGCTGGTCTATGACCAAAAGCGAAAAGCGCGCGCTTCTTTCACGCATTCACGGAACAATAGATTTTAACAAAGCGGCGGAATCACCTATTGTTATTGAAGCCGTTGATGAAATTTTTGATTTGAAACAAAAATTATTATCAAAGCTGGATGAAATTTGTCCGCCGGATACAATTATTATTTCCAACACCTCATCTTTAAATCTTACCAAGCTTGCATCGGTAACAAAACGTTCCGATAAAATTATCGGAATGCATTTTCTTAATCCTGTGCCGAAAGTACCGTTGGTAGAAATTGTTCGCGGAATGAAAACTTCCGATGACACGTTTTTAAAAGTCAAACAGCTTGCTTCACGCTTGGGAAAAACGCCGATTGAAGTTTTTGAATACCCCGGTTTTGTTACTACACGGATTATTATTCCCTTCTTAAATGAATCCATGCATGTATTAATGGAAGGTGTTGCCACGGCGGAAAGTATTGATACGGCAATGCGGTTAGGATATAACTTTGAATACGGTCCGCTGGAACTTGCTGACAATATGGGTTTGGATGAAGTGCTCGCCTGGATGGAATCTCTCTTTCACGAACTGGGCGATGCAAAATACCGTCCCTGTCCGCTGCTTCGGCGCATGGTGCGCGAAGGGAAATTAGGAAAGAAAGTTGGAACCGGATTTTTTACATACGATGAATATGGAAAACGTTTATGAATATCTTAGTGCTCAACTGCGGAAGCTCTTCCGTTAAATATCAATTAATCAATGAAGATACAAAACTTGCTCTGGCGCGCGGAAGCGTTGAACGAGTCGGCACCAGCGGCGCAATTTTAACCAATGTCCGTTCGGACGGCGATGAAATAAAAGTGACCGGAGATATTTTGGAACACACCACCGCCATTGAATATATTCTGGCAGTGCTGCTTTCAAAAAATCACGGCGTCATTACCAATAAAAATGAAATTCATGCCGTCGGTCATCGTGTAGTACACGGAGGAGAAACATTCACCGGCTCCGTTCTTATTACGGATGAAGTGATTAAAGGCATTCGCGATAATTTTGATATTGCGCCCCTTCACAATCCGCATAATCTGCGGGGCATTCACGCCTGCCAGACGCATTTAACCAACATTCCGCAGGTTGCCGTTTTTGATACGGCGTTTCATCACGAAATTCCGCCTCACGCGTATTTATACGGAATTCCGTATTCGCTTTATTCACAGTATAAAATCCGCCGGTACGGTTTTCACGGAACCAGCCACGAATATGTTGCTCACCGCGCGGCAGAATTACTTCGCAAAGATATAAAGAAATTAAAACTCATCACCGCTCATCTCGGCAACGGCTGCAGCATTACCGCTATTGATAAAGGAATTTCCGTTGATACTTCTATGGGCTTTACGCCGTTAGAAGGATTGCTGATGGGCACGCGAAGCGGAGATATGGATCCTTCGGTGATTTTGTACGTTATGTCGAAAGAAGGTTTAAACTACGCCGAAGCCAATACGCTGCTGAACAAACACAGCGGTCTGCAGGGAATTTCCGGAGTCAGCAACGATATGCGGGAAGTTATCGCTGAAATGAACGACGGAAATAAACGCGCGAAACTGGCATTCGATGTTTTCTGCTACCGCATAAAAAAATATATCGGCAGTTATGCCGCAGCAATGGGAGGCGTTGATGCGGTGATTTTCACCGGCGGCATCGGCGAAAACAGTCCGGATGTTCGAAAAGGTGTGATTGACAATCTTCAATTTCTCGGAATGGAAATAGACAAAACCGTAAATGCGAATAAGGATAAAGAAAAAGCAATTCACACCAACAAATCAGAGGTGAGCATTTTCGTTATTCCAACCAATGAAGAATTAATGATTGCCTTACAGACGAAAGAAGTTGTGAAATCAATAAAAAAGAAATAACTTATTCCGTTCTTAACAGAGAGTGCGGCTGTGTTTTTAAGACATTGCCGCATTTTTTTTATCTGAATGAAAAAACCAAATGGTATGTTCCGTTTTATACTTACAGCTCTTCTATTTATTTTTTTAAATTGTACTTCCATAACGGCTCAAGAGAAGAAATATTATTTTTATTCCGGAAAAAAATACGGAACAGAATCGCAGTTCAATCCTCTCTCTCTTATCCTGAACGGAAGTTACGATGTCGCACAGATTGAAGGAGTCGGAAGAGATATCACAAAATATCCGTATCGGCATGCTTCGCGCGAAATTTTCAGAAATCTTACCGACCCGATTTTTTCAATACGGTCGTACGGCACGCAGCATTTTTTTATGGATCAAATTCTGCCGATTAACTTTACGCCGAATCACGGGCAGTGGTGGCCCAACTACAATCTTCATCTTCTCGGTGGCGGCATGGTGTATGCCCGCACAACGGAATGGTATGTTTATCACGGCTTCCCCGCTCCCGTGTTATTTTCCATCGGAACTATGGCAGCATACCATTTGATGAATGAAATTGTTGAAAACGGAAATTTTGCGGGACCGAATGTTGACCCGATTGCGGATATTTATTTTTTTGATATCGGCGGAATGATTCTTTTCAGCTTCGATGCTGTAAAAGAATTTTTTTCCGAAAAAGTGATACTGGCGGATTGGTCGTTTCAACCTTCATTTTCGCTGCGGGACGGGACACTGCGAAATAACGGACAGTATTTTTCTTTTAAATGGAAATTCCCTTCTTCGGATAAATGGCACCTTTTTTATCTGGCAGGCATTGATGCCATTGTCGGAACATCGTACAAAACAGACGAGTTTTCAATGTTTTCTGTCGGCTTTGGATTTCGCAATAAAAAATTTGAAGTGCTTGATGCAGGAAAAAACCGGCTGACGGCAAAGCTTGTGTGGAATGTGGGAATTTTTTACGATCGCGAAAATTCACTTCTTGCTTCAGCGTTTTTCAGCGGCACCTATGCGGATGCAGCAACGCTCAATATTTATCCCGGTGTCGTTCATCTCGGAAATTTTTCGCCCGGCTTTTTTGTCACCGTTTCGCAAAAGGGAGAGCCGACATTCGGTATTACCACTCGCTGGACTCCTGGCATTGCTTGGAATTAAGAATGCATCTTCACTTCGGAGAAATTTTTTAAGCAATTGCCTTTGTTAATGGAGAACAACCGTTTTCTTTTCGGCAATTTCAGCGCTGATTTTTCCTCTGGTAACATCAATAAATTTTTGTTCAAGAAGATTCACTTCTGCCGGCGGAATGAGAACGAAAAGAATGGTTTTCTCCACATCATAGAATGTTGCATCAATGCGCAGTTTGGAAGAATGAATAAGGTTCATGACGGAATTAGTTACATCGAACGGAAAGGAAATTTTTACGATTTGCAATTCGGCTTTGGTAATTTTCTCCACTTGAGAGAGAGCTTCCAAAGCGCTCTCAAAATATGCCCGCCCTAACCCGCCGACGCCTAATTTTGTTCCGCCGTAATATCGTGTTACAACAACAAGAATATCGGATAGATTTTTTGATTCAACCGCCGATAAAATTTTTATTCCCGCCGTACCGGAAGGTTCACCGTCATCGGAAGAGCGTACAAACGAACGCGACGCACCGATTGCCACTGCATAACAATGATGTGTCGCGTCGAAATATTTCTTTTTAATTTCTGCTAAATGTTTTTTAGCTTCTTCTTCGGATTCAACCGGGAATGCATCGGCGATAAATTTTGAACCTTCTCTTTTTATCAGCGAGTGCGATGCCTGCCGAATCGAAAAATATTCTTCATCCATTAATACCGGGTCGGGAAATAGACAGCCGCTGTTAAGCGAACAATTTGTGTATCTTTCACCAGCGGAGAATTTCCTTTTTTCATACTTTTATCGTACACAATGTTCGGAATAATATGCACTTCAGGAATCGGCGCAAAATCAACCCCGACATTGAGATAAAGATGTCGGTAACTTGCTTCGCGGTAACTGGCATTGGAAATCGGCAGCGTTACTTTCGGATTTGAATTATTAAAATCATCATCAACAAAATCTACACGAAGTACACCTCGCATTCCTTTTGTAAATTCTACCCAAGAAAACACTGAACCGCCAAGCGGTGTTCTGTCTCTTAAAACTTTTTCGATAGCAAATTTTTTGTCAATCCGGTAAAAAGCTTCTACGCCGAGTGCAAATGTCTGCGAAGTCATTCCGTAGAAAAATTTTCCGGTGAGAGAGCTTTTTCCTGTTGCAACATTTTCATAATCTACATAAAAATCTAAAACGTTGTTCTTATCCAGCCACGAACCGAATGAGAGATAGAGTTTTTTCAATTTATTATTTTCTCCAAACACCCCGCTTCCGTTTCCGGCCATAAGATTGTAATAGAATGAACTTGAAGTGCTGCTTAATTCAATTCCTTTATCATAACCCTGCGTGAAACCGTTCCGGTCTAAAATCATTTTATCAAGAGCGCGGTATTCCCAGATTTTTTCCGGCATTTTGCTTGCTTCGGTTTTCATTAATCCGAATGTTAACGCATTCTGCGGAAAAATATTATTGATGCGCAAATATCCTTCCTGCAGATAGTTACCGGCAGCTTCATACATAACCCGCGTGTAAAGATTCTGGTTAAAATAATATTCATAACCGATATTAGCGCGCGTAAATTCAAACTGGCTGCGCCCGCCGGTTGCAACGGAAGGATTCGCAGCTGTCGGTTCATTCAAATAATATTCTGCATGATTAAAAATTGTTCCTATAACGCGTCCGCCGCGGGGAGTTTTTGCTTTTTGAACTGTTTGAGAAAATGTAAAAGAAAACAATAAAAGAGAGAAGACAACAATCAACAGGGAACTTTTTTTCATAGAAAATCCTTTCTCAAGATTGTGTGAGCTGTTTCAAAATAAAAGATTTTAACCTTGTTTGCAATACTTTACATTGTTTCTTCATAAATTTAATTGTACGTTTAGGCAAATTTTTCTAAGGAATTGAATGAATATCGGAATAACCTGCTACCCAACCTACGGCGGAAGCGGCGTCGTGGCTACTGAATTAGGCAAAGCGCTGGCAAAACGCGGACATAAAATTCACTTTATCAGCTACGCCATGCCGATGCGCCTTAACCGTTACGACGACAATATTTTTTATCACGAAGTTGAGTTTTCCAGCTATCCGGTTTTCGACTTTCCTCTCTACACGCCGGCACTCACAAGCAAAATGGTTGAAGTCGCAAAATCAGAAAAATTGGATATCATTCATGCACATTACGCTATTCCCCACGCCATCAGCGGATATTTAGCCAAACAGATTTTAAAACACGACAATGTAAAACTTATTACCACACTACACGGCACCGATATTACACTGGTCGGTTTGGAACCGAGTTTTCTTCCGGTGATGAAATTTAGCATTGAAGAGAGCGACGGTGTTACGGCTGTTTCCCGTTTTCTTAAAGAAAAAACTTTAACCAATTATAATATTCAGAAAGAGATAAAAGTTATTCCAAACTTTGTCGATACGCATGAGTACAAACGAAGAGAAGATGCCTGCCGTAAACACCGACTTGCGCCGAACGGCGAAAAAGTGTTAATGCACACTTCAAACTTTCGGGCTGTAAAACGCGTTAGCGATGTGATTAAAATTTTTGAAATCATCCAGCAGAAAGTTCCTTCCGTTCTTGTGCTTATCGGCGACGGTCCGGATCGTTCGAATTGCGAACTGGTCGCTCGTGAATTGGGAATTTATAATTCCATAAAATTTTTGGGAAAACAAGCGGAGCTCCCGGAACTTCTTTCGTGCGCGGATTTATTTTTAATGCCGAGCCAGTCGGAAAGCTTCGGACTTTCCGCGCTGGAAGCAATGGCGTGTGAAGTGCCGGTTATTTCTTCAAGTGTCGGGGGGCTGCCGGAACTTGTTGCCCATAATCAAACCGGATACATTGCCGAAATCGGCGACATTGAACGAATGGCAAAATACGCCGTTGAATTATTAACGAACGAAACGAAACGCGCGCAATTCGCTCACGCCGGAAGAAAACGAGCCGAAGAAGAATTTAATCTTGATAAAATTGTGAGTGAGTACGAAAATTATTACACCGAAGTGCTGGAAAAAGTTTCCGTGTAATTTTTTGGATGAGAAGGACATTCCGTTACGGAAGCTGAACGCTTCCCTGCTTGAGATACTGAATCCAGCCGACCTGCGGAATAACAAACGGTACGGCAAACATTCTTCCGCCGAAACCGAGAAAGCGAAAGACAAGCGAAGGCGAACGCGTTACTTCAAGCTGTTTAAGATTCTTTTCATAAATTGTCAACCGGGTTTCATTGGCAAGCGCACCGATAAATTTTTCCATTTCACCGTCAACTTTTATCGCCTTTACTTTTTCTTCCAAAAGTTTCGGATTGCCAAGCGTAACCGAATCACTCGAAAAATATTGCTTCCCTTCTTCTAAATCCTTTTGAGAAAGCGACACTGTATCGGCAATTCGCTTGCGAAGGTACTGCGCTGCATACGCATCACGCCACACTTTCATATCCTTGCGTACTTCATTCGAATGATTGAGATTTCGTTGATAGCCGAGTTCGGTTAAATATTCCTGATCGATGATATCGCGAAGCCGTTGTTCAAAGTCTATGCGAAGTCGTTGATATGTCGGCTGCGGAGATATCAAGCCGGCAGTAACCATCAGTTCCAAGGTCTGTTCAACGCTCCAGTTCTTGTTCGGAAAAAGCACAAGCGGCTTTTGAAAATCTACGCCCATTGCATAACGAACGGCTTCAACAGCATTGGCACCCAAAAAAAACTGTGTGGTATCAGGAACGCGGTTATTTTCTTTATGATACTGATATAACACATCAAGTATTTTTTTCAACAGCGCTGTAACAATTTCAGTTTTTGTATTTTTTAATTCTGTCGACATAAATGCCGACATCCGCTTTAATTCTTTCCGCTTCCGAATAATCTGCAATACTTTTTCTCGTTCTGCTTTTAATTCCTTGTCCCCGGCAACAATATTAATCGTCTTTCCCATAACTTTAACGAGATAATATCCGTCATTTAAGAAAAACGGCTTCGATGTTTCATTAAGTCTCAACGAATACACAACATTTTCCATCGGCTCTTCCGTATCGCCGAACCGAGCAACGGCAGAATCAACACTTTTAAATGACGGATGAGAAGTTACTTTCTCAACTGTAAATGATTCAAGCGGCCGCCCATTTTTTATAAATGTATATAACGAATCGGCAGTAGATTTTTCCCGAGCAAAAAGAAAATAAATTTTCAAATCCTGCCGCAATCGCCTTATCCCTTCCTGAATTTCCCGTTCGGAGATTTCAACTTTTTGTGAAACTTCTTTCCTATACAATTCATCCCGCACCAGCAGCCGTTCCACAGAATAAATCATTTGATTATAGAAGGAATCCGTTTCTAAATTCTGCTGTTCGGCGTTTAAGACAAGCAGTTTTTCCGCAATCATTGAAAGAAGAAATTCCGCCTTCACCGCTTCAATTGATGCTTTATTATGGCGTTGAAATCCCGGAGTCATTTCGAATCGGTTCAAAAATTCGCGTGAAGTAATTGTGATGTTTCCAACTCTTGCCAACGGCGTATCATTCAGCGGCTGTGCAAAAACCGGGAAGGCGAAAAGAAGAAAAAATGAACAATAAATTTTCATACGTGCAGTAATTTCATAAAGAAAGGAAATCCATAAAAAAACGCCTGTCCGAGCATCGGCGTAAGAACGCTGGTAGTATTTTTGTACACATAACCGGAAAAAATTCCGACGACACAGGCGGCAATAAAATTCAGTTCGGGTATTTCAGTCAGCGGAATCCCCGCATGAAGCAATGCAAACAGCAGCGCCGCAATAAGAACATCAAAATGAAGATGAATACCGAACACTGATGCATGCGAAACATTGTTCTTCATTAATACGCTTTGCACCAGACTGAAAAATAAAATCTGATCGGCAACAGGAGACGACATCCATTGAATGAGAAAAATAAGAACGGAATTCCGATCGTTCATGTGTATGGAAATTCCTTCTGCCGTCAGCGGAAGATGCACCGCCCGCGCGGTAACATAAAAGAGAATTGTTACGCCGTACATTCCGGCAAGAAAAATCATGGAGCGTTTAAGATTATCCGAACGAATTCCATAACTCCACAAATGTCCGCGCGAAAGAATGATGATGACCATGAATGCTAAAACAAACTGCCATGCATCCTTTTCAAAAAGAGAAGTCCACCGGTTTTCTATTCCTTGAGGAAACCAATGCTGAAATACTTGCACCGAAGAAATTTTGGAAATGATTGCTGCCGCTGCAACCGAAAAAAAGAGCGCCGAAAACATCCGGATAATTTTTTGTTTTTGTAAGCGGTCTTCAGGCACAACTAACCCAGAATGCGGAGTTTTGCAAATTTTAACATCAGATGTTTCGGACCGATGCCGTGAAAATTTACCACGGCTTTGGATGAGTCTCCCTTGCCGGTAATTTGCAAAACTTTCCCCTTGCCGAATGTTTCATGCTCTACCAATGCGCCGGTGCGAAGATGAATTTCTTCCTGCGATTCGTTTTCATAATCTACTTCCTTATCGGGAGTGAACACTTCATTGTTCTTTTTTCGAATGGAGCGCTCATAGCGAGAGCGAGACTGCGCAATGCCGTTATAGGAGGCTTGTTGAAGTTTTGTGCGGGAAGAAATTTTCTGAATGAGAGTTTCCGGAATTTCCGAAATGAAGCGGGAAACAACCGGATATGTAACATCACCGAATCGGTACCGCACATGTGTATAGAGAAGAAATAATTTTTTCATGGCGCGCGTAACGCCGACATAACACAATCGTCGTTCCTCTTCCAGCTCGTTAAGCTCCGGCGCAGCTTGATAAAGCGGGAATAATCCTTCTTCAACGCCGGCAATAAACACCACAGGATATTCCAAACCTTTGGCGGAATGGAGCGTCATCATGGTAACAGAATTTTTTTCATCCGCCATTGTATCAACGGCAGAAACCAGCGAAACTTCTTCTAAAAATTGTTCGAGTGTTGCATTTTCGTTTTTCGCACCAAATTCCGTAACCGCCGATAATAATTCCTGCACGTTTTCCCAGCGCCCGATTGCTTCCGGCGTTCCTTCATCTTTATACGAGCGGAGAATTCCCAACTCATCCACCACAGCGCGCGCCAGTTCGCTGATGGACATTTTCGATTTCATTTCAATGTATTTCGCAATCAATGCTGAGAACTGCGCAATAGAACTTTTTGTGCGCTCGCTGATGGAATCAACAGCCCGCGCCTGCTGAAGAGTTTGAAACAGCGAAATGCGTTTTTGCGTTGCCACCGTTAACAGTTTTTCAACCGTTGTTTCACCGATGCCGCGCGCCGGGTAATTAATAACGCGGACTAAACTTTCCTCATCCATCGGGTTAACAATGAGACGAAGATATGCCAGCACATCTTTTATTTCTTTCCGTTTATAAAATTCCACGCCGCCGACAATGGTGTAAGGAATTCCCGATCGGCGAAGCGCATCTTCAACGGAACGGGATTGCGCATTGGTGCGGTACAAAACGGCAAAATCACGCAGGTTAAGTTTTTCTCTGCTAATGTATTCCTGAATGTGCGCGGCAATCTGCATTCCTTCATCTTTGTCATCTTCCGCTTCAATGACGGTAATTTTTTCACCCTTCGGATTTTCCGTCCACAAAGTTTTAGAAATCTGATTGCGATTATTTTTGATAACAGCATCGGCGGCAGTAAGAATACTTTTTGTTGAACGATAATTTTGTTCCAGCCGAAACACTTTGGCTTCGGGGTAATCCCGTTCAAAATCTAAAATATTGCGAATATCGGCGCCGCGAAAAGCATAAATACTCTGCGCGTCATCTCCGACAACACATAAATTCCGAAACTGCTTTGCTAAAAGGTTAATTAAGACATATTGAACACGGTTCGTATCTTGATACTCATCGACAAGAAGATATTTGAAATGGTACTGATATTTTTCCAACACGTTGGGAAATTTTTGAAACAATTCAATCGGCTTCAAGAGAAGATCGTCAAAATCCATTGCATTGTTTTTGAACAGTTTCGCCTGGTATTCAAAATAAATTTTTGCTACGTTCTGTTCAAAAAAATCTTTTGCGGCATCGTCATATTCCTGCGGAGAAATCATCTGATTTTTTGCGCCGGAAATTCTCGACTGCACGGCGCGAGGATTTGCCTGCTGGCGGGAAATATTCAAGCTCGTCATGATATTTTTAATCACGTTCTGCTGATCTTCCGTATCGTAAATAGTAAACGAGCGCTGATAGCCGATCTTTTCACTTTCCTGACGAAGAATACGGGCAAAGATAGAATGAAACGTTCCCGCCCAAATATTTTTTGCTTGAACACCCACAAGACGGCTGATCCGTTCTTTCATTTCATTAGCGGCTTTGTTGGTAAAGGTCAGCGCAAGAATTTCGTACGGCGGAATGTTCGATTCAAGCAAATGGGCAATGCGGTACGTGAGAACGCGGGTTTTTCCGCTTCCCGCTCCGGCAACAATCATTACCGGTCCGTTAATAACCGAAGCGGCGGATTTCTGTACAGAATTTAATTGATCGAGTAACGACAATGTATTTTCAAATGATGTATGTGAGGAAGATTAACAATTTGAAAATACGGAAATTCGGAAGGATTAACAAACAGCAGAAAAATAATTTTCTTAAACGAGAATTGCTCCTTCGGCACGCAAAAGAAATTCTTTCGTTTTAATTCCGGCGGCATATCCGGTCAGCGAACCATCGGTGCCGATAACACGATGACACGGTACAATAATCGGGATAGGATTTTCTCCGTTTGCTTTTCCAACGGCTTGAAAACCTCTCGGTACGCCGGCACGCTTTGCCAGCTGCTTGTAAGAAATTGTTGAACCGTACGGAATTTTTTGCAGCTCGCGCCAGACACGCATTTGAAACGGCGTACCGAGTTGATCAAGCGATAAAGAAAACTTCGCCAGCCTGCCGTTGAAGTACCGCGTCAGTTGGTCTATCACTTCTTTGTTGCGGCTTTTATTTTCTACAACATCATCTTCTTCAAAGTGTTCGGCGAGCCATCGAAAAAAATCTTTTTTCGTTTCTTTCGGAATGGAAATTTTACACACCCCTCTTTCCGTTGAAGCAACGTAAATAGTCCCGATCTTTGATTCGAATGAAGTACAGTAAACTTTCGGCATGTGGTCTTTAATTAAATTGAACGGCTGAAAAATATAGAGAAGTTTCTCTTTGAGGTCAAGTAGTACGCAAAGAAAATTATATTTTATTTACGCTCCACTTATTTTTTTA
>JACFMZ010000014.1 GCA_019455105.1 Bacteroidota bacterium
GTTATTTATTTTTTCAGCAAATGATACATAATGGAATCAACCAGCGCTTTCCAGCTTGCGTCAACTACATCCGTAGAAACTCCGACGGTGTTCCATGATGTTTTTCCGTTTTTTGTTTCAATTAAAACGCGCACCTTTGCCGCCGTGGCATGTTCGGAATCGAGCACGCGTACTTTATAATCCGTTAATTGAATTTCCTTCAACTGCGGATAAAAACGCTCCAACGCTTTCCGCAGCGCTTTATCCAGCGCATTCACCGGACCGTTTCCTTCGGCGGCGGTAATTTCCGTTTCATCGCCGACGCGCACTTTAATCAACGCTTCGCTCAGCGCTTCTTCCATTCCGGCATCGCGGTGAATGCTGATTTTAAACCGTTCTAATTCAAATAATTTTTTAACTTCGCCGGTATGTTTTTTTATCAAAAGCTCAAACGAGCCGTCCGCATCTTCAAAATAATATCCGTTGTGTTCCAGCTCTTTTAATTCCTGCACAACTTTTTGCGCGGCAGGGGATTTATCATCCAATTTCAATCCGAGTTCTTCGGCTTTATACAGCACGTTGCTTTTTCCGGAAAGATCGGAAACAAGAACGCGCCGGATATTCCCGACATGTTCCGGCGCAATATGCTCGTACGTTACGGGATTTTTCATCACCGCGCTGACATGCACGCCTCCTTTATGCGCAAAGGCGCTTTCGCCGACGTAGGCAAGGTTTTTTTTCGGTTTAAGATTTGCCAACTCGCTGACATAGCGGGAAAGTTCCGTCAGTTTTTTCAATTGCTCGTTTTCAATACAACGGTAACCGAGTTTCAGTTGAAGGTTCGGAATAATGGAACACAAATTTGCATTACCGCACCGTTCGCCGAAACCGTTCATTGTTCCCTGCACATGTATGGCGCCTTCTTGAATTGCCGCGAGCGAATTTGCCACGGCAAGTTCGCAGTCGTTATGCGTGTGAATGCCGAGCGGCGCCGTAATATGTTTTTTCACCTCGCGCACAATTTCAGAAATTTCGGAAGTCATAGTTCCGCCGTTGGTATCGCACAACACAATAACATCGGCGCCGGCGTGCTGCGCCGTTTGCAGAATTTTTACGGCGTACTGTTTATTATCTTTGTAGCCGTCAAAAAAATGTTCGGCATCGTACACAACTTCTTTTCCGTTCTTTTTAAGATACGAAACAGAATCGGCGATCAGTTCAAGATTTTCTTCTTCGGTAATGCCGAGTGCTTCTTTTACGTGAAGAATCCACGTTTTGCCGAAGATGGTAACCACCGGAGTTTTGGCATCAATCAGCGCCTGAATATTCGGGTCGTCTTCAACTTTATTTTTCGGCCGGCGCGTGCTTCCGAAGGCGGCAATTTTTGCGTGATGCAGTTTTTCCGAACGAATTTTTTCAAAAAATTCCATGTCTTTCGGATTTGAACCGGGCCAGCCCCCTTCAATATAATCAACGCCGAAGGAGTCGAGACGTTTTGCAATCTTCACTTTATCTTCCGCGGAAAAAGAAACTTCTTCTCCCTGCGTGCCGTCGCGAAGCGTTGTGTCGTACGTAAATATTTTTTTTGACATAATGGTTACCGAAAACAATGATGACAGCCGTGCTTTAATGTTTTACCTGTTGATGAATGAAAAAAATTAAACGATTTTCGTTCATTGTTATTTTATTTTTTTCCAATTTTCGGGACGCAGGTTTCTTACGGCTTCGCCGGTCTTCCACATTTCGGAATTTTTCCATGCATCCAATTCTTTTTGCAGCGTTGCGCGGTAATCTGCGGCGCTGGTGGAATCCAGCACGCGCTTTGTTTCAACGCCGTTTTGCACATCGCGGTAAAGAAGTTCAAACAGCGGTCTGTTGGCATCTTCAAAACGCTTTGCCCAATCCAGCGCCCCCCGCTGTGCTGTTACCGAGCAGGCACCGAACATCCAGTCCATACCGTAATTTCCGACAAGCGGATATAAACTTTGCGTTGCTTCTTCAACGGTTTCGTTAAATGCCTCGCTCGGCGAGTGTCCCATTTCGCGAAGCACATCATACTGCGCTTTCATCAATCCGGCAATAGCGCCCATAAGGACGCCCCGCTCGCCGGTAAGATCGGAGAGCACTTCTTTTTCAAACGTGGTGGGAAATAAATATCCTGAGCCGATTGCGATACCGCAGGCAACGGCACGCTCCTGCGCTTTACCGGTTGCATCTTGAAAAATAGCATAGCTGGAATTTATTCCGCTTCCCGCCAGAAAGTTTGTGCGCACCGTCCGCCCGCTTCCTTTCGGCGCTACAAGAATAACATCAACATCTGCCGGAGGAATAACGCCGGTTTGATCTTTAAAGACAACAGAAAAACCGTGAGAGAAATAGAGCGCTTGTCCTTTTTTCAAATTTCTTTTTACAATTTCCCATTGCTGTTTTTGTCCCGCATCGGAAAGAAGATATTGAACAATTGTTGCTTTTTGAATTGCTTCTTCAATATTGGAAAAGAGATTTTTTCCTTCCACCCAGCCGTCACGAACGGCATCATCCCAACCCTTGCCTCCTTTGCGCTGACCGACAATAACGTTGATTCCGTTATCGCGCATATTCAGTGATTGTCCGTGTCCCTGCGGACCGTAGCCGATAATAGCAACCACTTCATTCTTTAAAAACTCTTTTGCTTTTTCAAGCGGATATTCTTCGCGTGTAATTACTTCTTCTACCGTACCGCCGAAATTTATTTTTGCCATAATTCCTCCTTATGTTAAACCGTTGAGTGAAGATTTTTCTCTGTAACTCTTCGGTATATTTTTTTAATGATGAAAATAAAAAATTTTTATTTGCTTACGGAAGCATTGAACTTCCCATTAAATACGTATCCACTGCTTTCGCAACTTTTCTTCCTTCGTTAATTGCCCACACCACAAGCGATTGACCGCGGCGCATATCGCCGGCAGAAAAAATTCCCGGCATAGAAGTCATATACCGAGTGTTGGTGGAAACATTTCCGCGCGAATCGAGCGCAATGCCAAGCTCATCAAGCAGTCCGCTCTTTGCCGGTCCCGTAAATCCCATGGCGAGCAGCACAAGATCGGCATCAAGCGTAAATTCCGATCCGCTGATTGGCGAAAAAGAGGGGGGCGGACCAACACGGACAGCATGAAGTTTTTTTACGTTGCCGAATTCATCTCCTTCAAAACGGACGGTGTTCATTGCCCAGTTTCGTTCTCCTCCTTCTTCGTGCGAACTTTCTGTTCGCAATTGCAGGGGCCACATGGGCCACGGCGTAGATTCCGAACGCTCAAGGGGCGGTTTCGGCATAATTTCAAACTGCTGAACCGATTTTGCTTTCTGGCGCAGACTTGTTCCCAGACAGTCGGCTCCTGTATCGCCGCCGCCGATTATTATAACATGTTTTCCCGTAGCAAAAATTTCCGTTGCAGAGTCTAATGTATCGCCGGCATTCCGCTTGTTTTGCTGAGGCAGAAATTCCATTGCAAAATGTATTCCTTTTAATTCCCGCCCCGGCACATTAAGATTCCGCGGAGATTCCGAACCGCCGCACAATACAAGAGCATCATACGACTGGCGCAATTCTTCGGCAGAAATATTCACTCCCACATTGGCGCGCGTTGTAAAAACAATTCCTTCCGCCTGCAAAATATCAAGACGCCGGTCGATAACATGTTTATCCAATTTAAAATCAGGAATACCGTAGCGAAGCAGTCCGCCGATGCGGTCGTTCTTTTCATACACCGTAACGCGATGTCCAGCTCTATTTAGTTGCTGCGCCGCTGCAAGCCCCGAAGGACCGGAGCCGATAACGGCAACCGTTTTTCCGGTTCGAACTTTTGGACGTTCCGGTTTTATCCATCCGTTTTGAAATGCCCGCTCGATAATTGCTTTTTCAATAGCTTTAATTGTTACCGGCGGCTCGTTTATTCCAAGAACGCAGGCAGCTTCGCACGGCGCAGGACAAATAGTGCCGGTAAATTCCGGAAAATTATTTGTTGAAAGAAGAACCCGTGCTGCTTCTTCCCAGCGGTTTCTGTACACCAAATCATTCCAATGCGGAATAACGTTATTCACCGGGCATCCGGTTTGGCAAAATGGAACTCCGCAATCCATACAGCGCGCAGCTTGCGTTCGCATTTTATCTTCCGGCAGATACGTATAAACTTCGCGCCAGTCTTCCAGCCGTTCGGCAACGTTGCGGCGGGGTGCAACCTCTCTTTTGTATTCTAAAAATCCCGTTACCTTACCCATGCACTGCCTCCGTTATTCCTCCCTGCAAATCGGAAAGTTTTTTCTTCTCCGCTTTTTTCGCTTCGGCAAGCACGCGTTTATAATCGTGCGGAAAGATTTTAACAAATTTTAATTTTACCGAATCCCATTTCTCAAGAATTGCTTTTCCGCGTTCGCTTTGAGTATAGGCAACATGTTTTTTCAGCAATGCGATGATGCGCTGTTCATCTTCGGCATCAAGCGGATCAATATCAACCATTGCTTTATTTAACATCTTTGTGGAAAATTCTCCGTCTTCATCCAGCACATAAGCAACCCCGCCGGACATTCCGGCAGCAAAATTTTTTCCGGTTTTTCCAAGAACTACCACAACGCCGTTGGTCATATATTCGCAGCCGTTGGCGCCGACTGATTCAACCACAACCGCAGCACCGGAATTTCGAACAGCAAACCGCTCTCCGGCTCTTCCGCAGAAATATGCTTCGCCGCTGGTGGCGCCGTAGAGAACAACATTCCCGACAATAGAATTTTCTTCCGCTTTAAATGAAGAATTTTTCGGAGGAAAGATAATAATTTTTCCGCCCGATAATCCCTTGCCGACATAATCGTTCGCATCACCTTCAAGAGTCAGCGTAACTCCTTTAGAAAGAAATGCGCCGAAACTTTGTCCTGCCGAACCGGTAAAATTAATTTTAATGGTATCTTCCGGCAGTCCCTCTGAACCGTAATACTTCGCTATTCTTCCGCTTAACAATGCGCCGACGGTGCGGTGAATGTTTTTGATAGGAAGCGAAAACTCTACCGGTTTTTTTTCTTCAAGAGCGATTTTAGCTTTTTCCAAAAGCTGGTAATCAATCACTTCGCTGATGCCGTGATCCTGCGGAATTAAACATCGTCTGCCGATACGAAGCGGAACAGCAGGTTGATGTAAAATTGCGGAAAGGTTGATATGTTTTGCTTTCCAATGATCAATATCTTTTCGTTGCTGCAACATATCCACGCGTCCGATCATTTCATCAATTGTGCGGAAGCCGAGTTTCGCCATAATCTCGCGCATTTCTTCGGCAATAAAGAAGAGAAAATTAATAACATGTTCCGGCGTTCCAGTGAATTTTTTCCGCAGTTCCGGATCCTGCGTTGCAATGCCGACAGGACAAGTATTCAAATGACATTTACGCATCATAATGCAGCCGATAGCGAGCAGAGGCGTTGTGGCAAAACCAAATTCTTCTGCGCCGAGCAGCGCGGCAATAACAACATCGCGCCCCGTTTGCAGTTTGCCGTCTGTTTGTAACCGAACGCGGCTGCGCAGATCATTCAGCACCAGCGTTTGCTGCGTTTCGGCAAGACCGAGTTCCCACGGCACGCCCGCATGTTTAATGGAAGTCAACGGCGACGCGCCGGTTCCTCCGTTATCGCCGCTGATTAAAATCATATCCGCATGCGCTTTGGCAACACCGGCAGCAACAGTTCCCACGCCGACTTCCGAAACAAGTTTCACGGAAATACGCGCGAGAGGATTAACGTTCTTCAAATCAAAAATTAACTGCGCTAAATCTTCTATTGAATAAATATCGTGATGCGGCGGCGGAGAAATTAATCCGACTCCAGGAATTGAATGACGGGTTTTTGCAATTACCACATCAACTTTATGTCCGGGAAGCTGCCCTCCTTCTCCCGGCTTTGCTCCCTGCGCAATTTTAATTTGAATTTCATCTGCATTGGCAAGATAATTTGTTGTTACGCCGAACCGCCCGGAAGCAACCTGCTTAATTGCGCTTCGCCGAAGATCGCCGTTTGAATCGGAATGAAACCGCTCTTCATCTTCGCCTCCTTCTCCCGTGTTCGATTTTCCGCCGATGCGGTTCATAGCAACGGCAATGGTTTCATGCGCTTCTTTGCTGATTGAACCGAATGACATTGCGCCGGTAACAAATCGGCGGACAATATCCTTTGCGGGTTCAACATCTTCAATATGCACGCTGCGCGTTCCGCTTTTAAATTCCATTAAACCGCGCAGAGTAAAAAATTCTTTTTCCTGATTGTTGATGTAATCCGAAAATTCTTTAAACGATTTATATTCTTTCTTTCGAACCGCCTGCTGAAGTTTGGTAACGGTTAAAGGATTGATGAGATGACGCTCTTCATTAATCCGGTAATAATAATCACCGCCGAGACAAAGTTCCGTATCGAACTGAGTCTGCGGCTTAAATGCGTATTCATGTTTTCGGCGCGCTTCTTCAACCAACACATCCAGTCCGATTCCTTCGATGCGTGAAGCCGTGCCGGTGAAATATTTTTTTACCACGTCGCTGTTTAAACCGAGAATTTCAAAAATCTGCGCACCGCGATAACTTTGCAGCGTTGAAATTCCCATTTTGGAAAAGACTTTTAATAATCCTTTGCCGGCTGCTTTTTTGTAATTCTGCACTGCTTTCTCCGGCGTAATTCCTTCGGCTAAACGATTTTTATTAGCAAGATCTTCTGCCGTTTCAATTGCCAAATACGGATTGACCGCGCTCGCACCGTAGCCAATAAGTAAACAGTAATGCATAACTTCACGCGGCTCGCCGGACTCGACAACCAGCGCAACCTGCGTTCGTGTTTTTTCGCGCACAAGATGATTGTGCACCGCCGTTAATGCCAGCAGACTCGGAATCGGCGCGTATTCTTCGTCAGAACCGCGGTCGGAAAGAATAATTATTGAATATCCCGATTCAATAGCTAATGTTGCGCGCCGGCATAAACCATCCAGCGCCCGCTCTAATTCTTCCGCTCCGCCGTTTACGCGAAACAGTGTCGGCAGTGTTGTTGCCAGAAAATTCCCCCATGAAACGCGGCGCAGTTTTTCTAAATCCGAGTTCGTCAGCAGCGGGTGCGGAACTTTTAACGTATGACAATGCTGCGGCGTTTCTTCCAAAATATTTCTTTCCGTGCCGATATAACTGTTCAGCGACATTACAAAATCTTCACGTATCGGATCAATCGGCGGGTTGGTTACCTGAGCAAACAATTGCTTAAAATATGCAAAGAGCGATTGCGGTTTATCGGATAAACAGGCAAGCGGCGTATCTGTTCCCATGGAACCTATCGGCTCTTCGCCGTTTTCCGCCATCGGCGTCATAATCATACGAACGTCTTCTTCGGAATAACCGAACATTCGCTGACGATGAAGAATATCTTCCGCATTTAACGGATGCGTTCGCACCGGATCGGGAAGCTGATCAATGTTTAACTGATTTTCTTTTATCCATTCGGCGTACGGCTGACGCGCGCTTAACTGCGCTTTTATTTCTTCATCGGGAATAATGCGCTGTTGTTCAAGATCAACTAAAAGCATTTTTCCCGGCTCTAATCTTCCTTTTAGTGTTATTGACTCCGGTTCAATTTCCATTACGCCGACCTCGGAAGCCATAATCAAAATATCATCCTTGGTTACAATGTAGCGTGCCGGACGAAGTCCGTTTCTATCAAGCGTTGCGCCGATAACTTTTCCGTCGGTAAACGCAACCGCTGCCGGTCCGTCCCACGGTTCCATCAGCGATGCGTGATATTCATAAAATGCTTTTTTCTCCGGCGGCATTGTTTTATCGTGATCCCACGCTTCGGGAATTAACATAGCCATAACATGGGGCAGGCTTCTTCCGGAAAGCGTCAGCAGTTCTACAACATTATCCAGCGTTGATGAATCACTTCCGTTCGGCTGAATAACCGGAAAGATTTTCTTTAAATCATCGCCGAACAATTCGGATTTTAAAACAGATTGACGCGCCTGCATCCAAATGGCGTTCCCTTTCAGCGTATTAATTTCGCCGTTGTGGCAAATGTACCGGAACGGATGCGCCAGCTGCCAGTTCGGTAAAGTGTTGGTAGAAAATCGCTGATGCACCAAACAGAACGCGCTCTCGGTTTCCGCATCTAATAAATCGCCGTAAAATTGTTCAATCTGAGGTGCAAGCAGCAAGCCTTTGTACACAATTATTCGGGAAGAAAGCGAAGGGATATAAAAAAAATCTTTTTCTTTTATATCCGAATTAAAAATTTCGGCTTCCGCCCTTTTACGAACAATGTACAGTTTCCGCTCAAACTGATCGCGCGACATTTCTTTTCCGCGCTGAATGAAAATCTGCTCAATATACGGCTGCGAATTTCGGGCGATACGTCCTATGGCATCGGCGCCGACCGGCGTATCGCGCCAGCCAAGCAGCAGTAAATCTTCTTCATGAATAATTCGTTCCAGAACCGCTTCGCATCGCAGGCGCGCGGCGGCTTCAACCGGAAGAAAAATGATTCCCGCGCTGTATTCTCCTTCGTTGGGAAGCTGAATGCCGAGCGCAGCAGTTTCTTTTACAAAAAATTTGTGCGGTATTTGAATGGTTAATCCTGCGCCGTCTCCGGTTTCGGGGTCGCAGCCGCACGCTCCCCGATGCGTAAGGTTAATGAGAATTTCAATTCCCTTTTTTATAATCGTATGCGATTTTTCATTGCGAATATTGACAATGAACCCGATACCGCAGGCATCGTGTTCGTATTCTTTCTTATAGAGAGGAAAATTTCTTATCTGCTCTTCGTGCACGTATTATCCTTTAAAATTATTTTTAGAATTATACTTCACCAACAAACTCGCGTTTTAATGCCACCCGCCCTGTGCGTGAAATTTCTTTTATATGAAATGGTTTTAACATTTTCACAATAGCATCAACTTTTTGCCCGCTTCCGGTTGCTTCCACCGTAACAGTTTTATGGCTGATATCAATAATTTTTCCTTGAAAGATTTCGACAATCTGCATTATTTCAGATCGAGTTTTTTCATTCGTGCTTACTTTTATCAGCGCAAGCTCCCGCTCCATAAAACTTTCGTACGTCAGATCGATGACTTTTAAAGTATTAATCAGCTTATTCAGCTGTTTAATAATCTGTTCAATAATATCATCGTCCCCTTGTGTTACTATTGTCATGCGCGAAACGGTTTCATCTTCCGTAGGACCAACAGTAATGCTTTCAAGGTTGTATCCCTTAGCAGAAAATAAACCGGCAATTCTGTTCAGTGCGCCGAATTTATTTTCCACTAAAAGAGAAATGGTATGTTTTTTTTGCGATTGTTCCGCTGTTGCTTGATTGGCATCCATAAGTATTATCCTTTGCTGAAAGTAACAAATTGTAATTCTTCCGGTAATTCCTTTTCTTCTCCCTCTTGTTTTTCATTTTCCGGAACATCGAGAATTTCGTTGTATGATTGTCCGCCGGGTATCATCGGATATACATTTCCTTCCCTGACAACCTTAAATTCTGCAATTGCCGGACCTTTTTCTGCCAGAACTTTTTTCAATACATCTTCCACCTCATCCGTGTAAGAAGCGCGGAATCCCGGCAATCCGTACGCATCAGCGAGTTTTACAAAATCCGGTGCGGATAATTCTACCTGTGAATAACGCTTGTGCCAGAATAATTCCTGCCATTGGCGCACCATGCCGAGATATCCGTTATTGATGATGATAATTTTAATCGGAATATTGTTTTGCACAATGGTCGCAAGCTCTTGAATATTCATTTGTATTCCGCCGTCTCCGCTCACTGAAATAATCGGCATATCGTTACGCGCCAGCGCCGCTCCGATTGATGCCGGCAGTGAAAATCCCATTGTTCCCAATCCGCCGGAAGTTAAATGTGTTCTCGGCTGCTGATAGCTGAAAAACTGCGCCATCCACATTTGATGCTGACCCACATCGCTGACCATTACGGCATTTCCCTTTGTTAATTCTGAAATTTTTTGGATCACGTATTGCGAACGAATCAGTTTTCCGTTTTTATAGCGAAGCGGATGTTCCTCCTTCCAATTATTAATTGTCTGCATCCAATCTTTTGTGTCAATAGCTTTTACCAGCGGCATAAGCTGTTGCAGCACTCTTTTCACATCCCCGACAATTGGAACATCAACTTTCACATTTTTACTTATGTTTGTCGGGTCAATATCAATATGAATTTTTTTCGAGTCCGGAGAGAAGGATTCTAACTTTCCCGTTACTCGGTCATCAAATCGCGATCCGACGGCGATTAACAAATCAGCATAATTTACCGCAGAGTTTGAATACCACGTTCCGTGCATGCCGAGCATGCCGAGCGACAGTTCATCCGATTCCGGAAATGCACCGAGTCCGTTTAAAGTTGTTGTTACGGGAATTTTTGTCTTACGTGCAAACTTTGTTAATTCTTCCGATGCGTTGGAAAGTATCGTTCCTCCGCCGACATACAATACCGGGCGTTTCGCTTTTGCAATAAGCACTGCCGCTTTTTCTAATTGTTTCTGATGCCCATCGTACGGAAGATCGTACGTTCGCATTTTAATACTTTTCGGATATTCAAACATTGCTTTGCTTGAAAGAACATCTTTCGGAAGATCCACAAGAACCGGTCCCGGTCTTCCGGTAGTAGCCACATAAAATGCTTCTTTAATAATGGAAGCTAATTCTTTTACATCGCGTACTAAATAATTATGCTTCGTAATCGGTCGGGTAATGCCGACAATATCCGCTTCCTGAAAGGCATCGTTCCCAATAAGTTTCAACGGAACTTGTCCGGTAAACACCACCAATGGAATAGAATCTAAATACGCATTGGCTATGCCGGTTACCGTGTTCGTTCCGCCGGGACCGGAAGTTACCAGTGTTACGCCGGGACGTCCGCTGGCGCGGGCATAACCTTCGGCGGCGTGCACCGCTCCTTGTTCGTGCCGTGTAAGAACATGTTTTATATCGGTTACATCCAGAAGTACATCATAGATGCCGATAACAACTCCGCCGGGATAACCGAAAATTACTTCAACGCCTTCTTCAACAAGAGAGCGAACAAATATTTCCGCGCCGGACATTAATCGTTGGGAAGAATTTTGCTGTGTCATACCATCACCTTATGAAATTAATAAATACAGTAAACTATAATCCTCTTACTTCAGAGGTTACATCCTGAATTCACATTTCATTTGGTGCTGTTTGGAACGAATTATTTTGATTTGTGTTGTGGGTGTAACCTCTGCATCTCTTAGCCTGTAATTGTTAGGCGTAGAATCGCAAATGTAAAACCCACTAGAATAATAATTCCGCTAATCGGTAGGAGAGAGACAGGTACAGCCACGACACGCGTTGTTGGACGCAATGCAGTTCTTCCTGTTATAAAATTCTCTGCGGACATTGTTTAGTGTTGGTTGAATGAATGTGTAACTTAACTACACGTTTTAAAGATACGACTTTTAATTCCTTAGTCAAGAATTTTTTTTGTATCTTTAAATTAATTTTCTTTCATGAATACCTTCAGCAAACAACATACAACTATCGCGGCGTTAGCTACACCGGCAGGTATTGGCGGTATAGCCGTTATTAGGGTTTCAGGGAACGATGCGTTTTCTCTTGTTGACTCGTTATTTCACGTAAAGAAAAAATTAGCCGATGCCGAATCGCACACACTTCACTTTGGATCCATTCTTGATGCAAACAACAATGTCGTTGATTCGGTATTGGTTTCTGTTTTTCGTTCTCCTCATTCATATACCGGCGAAGATGTTCTTGAGATTAGTTGTCACGGCGGATATTTAACTTCAAAAATTATTCTCGATGAACTCTACCGCATCGGCGCTCAGCCTGCCGGACCGGGAGAATTTACTCTTCGTGCTTTTCTTAACGGTAAACTCGACCTTGCGCAGGCGGAAGCTGTTGCCGATCTAATTCACGCCAAGAGCGAACAATCTCACCGCGCTTCCGTAGAACAACTTCACGGACGGCTTTCTCGATACACAAAAAACTTACGGCAAGAGCTTCTCGATATCTGTTCGCTTCTTGAGCTTGAATTAGATTTTTCTCAGGAGGGGATTGAGTTAACTCAAAAATCTGAAATTAAATTAAAGTTGGAAAATATTAAAAAGCGTCTCCTGGAAATTCTTTCAACCTATTCCAGCGGGAAACATATCCGCGAGGGTGTTCGGGTAGCGCTTGTGGGAAAACCCAATGCCGGAAAATCCAGTTTAATGAATACCTTACTCGAAGAAGAAAGAGCTATTGTCAGCCATATTCCTGGAACGACAAGAGATACAATTGAAGAGTCTGTAACAATCCACGGATTGGAATTTATTTTTACCGATACAGCAGGGCTTCGGGAATCCGGTGATATTATTGAACAGGAGGGAATTAAGCGGACATCAAATACCGTTCAATCATCAGATATTGTCTGCGTCGTTATCGATTCTTCGGAAATTGTAACTGATGAAGATTTGCATCTTTATAAACGAGTGCAGGATCTTTTGCCAAAACATGCGCAAAAAATTTATATATACAACAAAGCTGATATAAAGCATTTGAAATTCTTAAACTCGGTTAAGAAAATTGAATTCCCGCATATCTTTCTCTCTTGTAAGACACATGAAGGAATTGAAGAATTCAAGAAATTGTTATACTCAATTGCATTGCCTAATTTTGATACTTCTGCCTCATCGGTAATTCTCAATAATCTTCGACATAAACACGCATTTGAAAGCGCTCTCAGCGGTATCGATTTGGCAATAAAATCTCTCAATGACGGCTTAAGCGATGATTTTATTGCCGTAGATTTGCGCCGGGCAATTGATTATCTCGGCGAAATTATCGGGATTACAACGCCGGATGATATTCTTAATAATATTTTTTCAAAATTTTGTATTGGAAAGTAAATGTTTCACGTGAAACTATATGGTCATTAAAACTCCAAAACCTTTTTACGATGTCATTGTTGTCGGCGGGGGACATGCCGGAATTGAAGCCTCATTATCCGCTTCACGAATGAATTGTTCTACACTATTAATTTCTTTAAAAGTCGCCGCCGTTGGAAGAATGTCTTGTAATCCGGCTATTGGCGGAACTGCAAAAGGACATCTTGTAAGGGAAATTGATGCGCTCGGCGGAGAAATGGGAAAGATTGCCGACGCTACCGGAATTCAATTTAAAATGCTCAACATGTCCAAAGGCCCGGCTGTCTGGTCGCCACGGTGCCAAAGCGATAGAGAGTGGTATTCACGGGATGCTCAGCGGAGAGTTCTTGCAGAATTGGATTTGCTTGAAGATTCAATTGCAGATTTTCTTGTCGAAGAAAACCGTATTCGGGGATTAAGAACATTTTTAGGATATGAAGTTTTTTGCACTTCGCTTGTTCTTTGCGCCGGTACATTTTTGAATGGGTTGATGCATACCGGAGAAAAAAATAGAAGCGGCGGAAGATTCGGTGAAGCCCCCTCAAGAGGCATTACCGAAGCCTTACGGGAACTTGGTTTTGTATCGGGAAGATTAAAAACAGGAACTCCGCCGCGAATAGATATTGACAGCATAGATATTTCTAAAACAGAAATTCAGGGAAGCGACGATCCGCCGTTTCCATTTTCATATCAAACGGAAAAAATTACTAATCGTTTAATTCCGATGTATCTAACACACACGAATGAGAAAACGCATAAAATTTTAGAAAAAGGTTTCGACCGTTCGCCGATGTTTACCGGAAGAATAAAGGGTGTCGGTGCGAGATACTGTCCCTCTATTGAAGATAAAGTTTTTCGTTTTGCCGATCGAAACCGCCATCAGATTTTTCTTGAACCGGAAGGATATGATACCAATGTTGTGTATGTAAACGGATATTCAACAAGTCTTCCGGAGGAAATACAGTACGAAGGATTGCGTTCTATTGCCGGATTGGAAAATGTAAAAATGATTCGTCCCGGCTATGCCGTTGAGTACGATTACTTTCCGCCACACCAATTGAAACATACATTAGAAACAAAATTAATTTCCGGATTATTTTTTGCCGGACAAATTAACGGTACATCCGGTTACGAAGAAGCCGCAGGGCAGGGATTAATTGCCGGAATAAATGCGGCGCTGAAAGTTCAAAAAAGAAATCCGTTTATTTTAAAACGAAGTGATGCGTACATCGGTGTAATGATTGATGATCTCATCAACAAATCAACCGATGAGCCGTACAGAATGTTTACTTCGCGCGCAGAGTATCGTTTAATTCTTCGACAAGATAATGCCGACAGGCGATTAATGCGCTCGGGATACGAATTGGGATTAATTTCAAAAAATCTGATTGAGCGCTTAAACGAAAAAGAAAATAAAATTAAAGAATGTATCAGCTTCCTCAATATAAAAACTATTTCACCGAAAACGGTAAACGGGATTCTTGAAAAGAAAAATGAAAATCCGATTTCAGAAAATGATCTTTTAACAAAAATTGTCCGCCGTTCAAACATACAACTTGAAGATATTCTTCCTGTTTTTGAGAACATCACAATCAAAGAATTCTTACTTGATAATGAGGTCAGACAACAAGTAGAAATTGATGTGAAGTATGAAGGATATATTCAACGTCAGTATGAACAGATAACTCGCTTTGAAAAATTTGAAGAGTATGAAATCCCCGGAGAATTTGATTACTCAAAAATTTCTTCCTTAAGCAGGGAGGGGAAAGAGAAGCTGCAAAAAATTCGTCCCCGTTCCATTGGACAGGCATCGCGCATATCCGGCGTTACCAATGCGGATGTTTCTGTGCTGAGCATTTTTTTAAAACAATTGGAAACAAAATAATAACCAACGTTCCACGTGAAACAATGACCGAAGAAGATCTCTGGCTGTATACATTTCTGAAAAAGAATGATTTACCAATAACGGATATAGAATTACGACAGCTTTCTCGATTCAAACAATTGCTTTTGGAATGGAACCAGAAAATCAATTTAATTTCGCGTAAAAATGAAGAGGCAGTATGGAAACAGCATATCGCCTTTTCGTTAACAATGTTAATTAAGCTATATTTTCCTTCAAAATCGCATCTTTTGGACCTTGGTACAGGGGGTGGTTTTCCGGGAATTCCGCTTTCAATTTTACGGCAGGATTGTTCTTTTCTACTCTTGGATTCTACACAGAAAAAAATTAACGCCGTGCAGTCAATGATTGAGATTCTTCAGCTTTCGAACGTCAAGACTATCTGGGGGCGTGCCGAAGAAATTCAAGCAAAATCGGAATATAGAAATCGATTCGATTTTGTTGTTGCCCGCTCCGTGAGCAATCTTTCCAATCTTATTGATTGGGGAATTCCCTTTCTGAAAAGGTCTTTTGATCAAAAAGAAAAGTTCGTGCAAACGAATAAATTCTGTTTTAAGAAGCCGTCTCTCATTACATTTAAAGGGGGAGAAATTGATGAAGAAATTTTTGCTGCCCAAAAAAAGTTTTCTCATATTATGGTTCACACGCTTCCGTTAACGTTTACCGGAAGTGAAGAATTTGAAAATCGCGATAAAAAATTGATTATCCTTACACATAAATAACAATGGACACAAAAAACCTATTTTTGCAGTTACAAAAACTTTCTACCGAACAGCGCAACGCCGCAAGCATGGATATTGATGCACGCTCTATTCAAGATATTTTAACCATTATTAATAACGACGATAAAAAAGTTGCCTTAGCCGTTGAAACGCAGATTCCGTATATCGCTCAAGCTGTTGAGTTTGTGGTGAACAGTTTTATGAACGGGGGAAGATTAATTTACGTCGGTGCCGGAACAAGCGGAAGAATCGGCGTAGTAGATGCCTCAGAGTGTCCGCCGACATTCGGCGTTCCGTTTGAAATGGTGCAGGGAATTATTGCCGGGGGCGAAGGAGCAATGTTTCGGGCGGTTGAAGGAGCGGAAGATAGTCCAGAAAACGGCGCAGCGGAAATGGATAAAAAAGATGTCGGACATAATGATGTGGTTTGCGGAATTGCGGCAAGTCTGCGTACGCCGTTCGTTATCGGCGCGGTGAAGCAGGCAAAAAAGCTCGGAGCAAAAACTCTCTATGTAACAACCAATCCGAGAAAGAATTTGCAACTGGAAGAATATAAAGACTTGGCAAACGCTCTTGACGTTGCAATCTGCGCGGAAGTCGGTCCGGAAATTATTATGGGTTCTACCAGAATGAAATCCGGAACGGCGCAAAAATTAATTTTAAATATGATTACCACTACGGCAATGATTCGTATCGGAAAAGTGTACGAAAATATGATGATTGATTTGCAAATGACAAACAAAAAACTGGTGGAGCGCTCCAAGAAAATTGTTATGACCATTACCGGCATTTCTTACGAAGAAGCCGATAAATATTTGCACGAAGCGAAGGGACATGTAAAAACGGCTTTGGTGATGATTAAGGCGAATGTCGGCTACGAAGAAGCAAAACAGCGGCTGCAAAAATCCAGCGGTTTTGTCCGTGCTGCGATTGAAGGGAAAGAGTATTCGATTATTTAATTTTTTCTCTCAATTATTTTTTTTAGATTGGTATGCCAAGAGGAGAAGCTCTCCTCTTTTTTATTATTAAGAGATAGAAAATTATGGATATTTTTCAGGCAATTATTCTCGGTATTATTCAAGGGTTAACGGAATTTCTTCCGATTAGCAGCACGGCGCACTTACGCATTGTACCCGCATTGCTCGGCTGGCAGGATCCCGGCGCGGCGTTTACGGCAGTTATTCAATTTGGAACTCTTGTAGCGGTTATTATTTATTTTTCTAAAGATATATTTCATATTATTTCTTCTGTGGTAAAAGGAATTGCCGCAAAGAATATTTTCTATGATCGCAATGCACTTCTCGGCTGGATGATTGCCGCCGGAACAATTCCAATTGTTGTTTTCGGTTTAACGTTCAAACATTCCATCGAAACAAGTCTCCGTTCGCTGTACATTATCAGCGCCTCTATGATTGTGCTTGCGGTGGTTTTAATTCTTGCCGAAGCTTTTGTAAAAAAACATCTCGCTGCCGGAAAAAAATTAAAATCTCTTGATGAGCTTTCCTGGAAGGAAGCGATTATTATCGGATTATGGCAGAGCGTTGCGCTGATTCCCGGTTCTTCCCGTTCCGGCACAACCATTACCGGCGGGCTGTTTTTAGGATTGACACGCGAAACAGCGGCGCGGTTTTCATTTTTGCTTTCGCTTCCTTCGGTTTTTGCTGCGGGAGTATTAGAGCTTGTAAAAGAACGGCATGAGCTGCTCTCTTCCAATATCGGGGGAATAAATTTACTTGTTGCCACAATAGTTTCGGGAATTGTCGGCTATACCTCCATTGCCTTTCTGCTTGATTACTTAAAAAAACACACTACCTATCTTTTTATTGTGTACCGCATTCTTGTCGGTCTGGGATTATTATATTGTCTCCAGACAAACATTCTTCAACCGTTTTAAATTGCAGATATTCATTGATAAAATTATTTCAAAAAGAGAGAACAGTTAACCGATGGATTTCATAACGGAATTTTTTCACAAGCTGACGAATATAAAAGAACTAGTGACCTGGGCGGGATATCCCGGACTTGCCGCAATTATTTTTTCGGAAACAGGATTGCTCGTCGGTTTTTTTCTTCCGGGAGATTCACTTCTTGTTACGGCAGGGTTGTTTGCCGCCGCCGGTTTTTTTGACGTAACAATTCTTATCCCGCTTCTTATTCTCTGCGCAGTAATCGGAAATGCCACCGGATATTATATCGGAAAAAAGGGGGGGCATGCTCTTTACAAACGAGAAGATTCACGGTTCTTTAAAAAACAGCATTTACTTAAGACAAAAGAATTTTACGAACATTACGGTCCGTTTACTATTGTCATGGCGCAGTTCATGCCATTTGCAAGAACGTTTGCGCCGGTTGTTGCCGGAATTGCGGAGATGAAATATATCCGCTTTGCGATGTTTAATGTTATCGGCGCAATTGCATGGATAGCCAGCATGATTCTTATCGGATATTTTCTTGGTTCTACAATTCCAAATATCGATAAGAATATTCATTATGTAATTATTGTAGTAATCTTTTTATCTCTGCTTCCCGGAATAATTAAATATCTGCAGGTGCGGTATGGACAAAAAAGATGAACAAAGTCGCTGATTGGAACTGTTGATAAAAATAAAAAAGGAGATCTACGGATCTCCTTTTTATTTTTGTTTGAAGGAACTTTATATTCTTTAATTTTTTTCTGCGCTTATTTCTTCGGCGGTTTTGGCATGTTCTGAGCTAATCGCTCCATCATACTCGGCTTTTTATTCTTACGTTCAACTTTCTTCAGCGGTTCATCTTCGTGCCGTTTATTAAAGTACCACTGCTGGCCGATGGAAAGAATATTAAACGTAAAATAATATAAATTTAATCCGGCAGGAAAATGATTAAACATAATTGTCATCATAATCGGCATCATCCAAATCATAGCTTTCTGCGTCGGGTCAGTAACGGTTTGCCGCTGCTGAAAAAACATTGTTACTCCCATTGCTAAGGTTAATCCGCTGATATGATTTCCAATGAGCGGTGCAACAAATGGAAGTGAAATCAATACATCCGGCACCGAAAGATCGTTTATCCAGAGCACAAACGGTTCCTGCCGCAACTGTATGGAAGCGGTAAACAACGAATAGAGCGAATACAGAATCGGCATTTGCAGCAGAAGCGGCAAACACCCGCCGGCGGGATTCACGCCATAATCTTTATACAACTCCATTGTTTTTACATTCATGGTTTGAGCGTCGTTTTTATATTTCGCGCGCAGCTCATCCATCATTGGTTTTAATTTCTGCATCTTCCGCATGGAGCGCATACTGCTTTTGGTAAGCGGCTGCAGAGCAAGTTTAATAATTACCGAAAAAACGAGAATGACAATTCCGTAATTCGGAATGAAAGAATGAAACAGATTAAAGAGCGGTATAAAAATATACACCGTCAGCGGCCGAATCCACGACCAGCCGAGACTCATTATTCCTTCCAGCGATTCGTTAAACGATTTGATAACTTTAAAATCCAGCGGACCAATAAAAACCGATAACGCTGTTGTTTCGTTTTCTCCCCCTTTAAACGGCATCTTCATGGCAATGGAATAAATTTCCACCGCGCCGTTATCGGCAACAGAATAATGTCTTCCTTCCATATAGGCGCCGGTAGATTTTTTATCCTTAGAAACCATTGCCACGGCAAAATATTTATTGCGCAGCGCAACCCAGTCCGTTGTTCCGCTGGTGTTGGAAACAGGAATCTCGTCTTTGGAGGTCGCGTTAATTTCTGTCTTCTCGCCGCCGGCATAGAGAAATGCTTCGGCGGAGTTTGATTCATCAACACTGCTGGCTTCCTGATAGCGGATGCCGTTTTCCCACGTTACTTGATATTCATAATTTGCAATAACATTTTGCATATTGTGAAATTCAAGTTCCGCGTCAAATTCATACAGCGTATTTTTAAAAGTTAATTTCTTTGTAATGGTTCCTTCGGAAGAGTGAAGAACGCAGTTCAGCGTGTATGTGTCGTTTTCATTCAGCGTAATAACGGCGGGAGTGTTTTCCGGAAAATCAAAATATAAGTTTTTCGTGTTAATGAGTTTTCCGTCCGTGGTGGTAAACAGCAGGCTGAAATCTCCGCCTGTTGAATCACTGATAAGCTGCACAGGATGTTTATCCCACGATAAATATTTTTTCATAATCCATTTTTGTATCAATCCGCCTTTGGAAGAAACAATCGCCGTATAATTTTTTGTCTCAATCGTAATTGTTTTATCAATTCCGATATTTTTTCCGGCAAAGTATTTTCCATATTTTGTTTCAGAAGAAATATTTTTCTTTTCTTCTTTTTTTAAAGTGATCGGGGCGGCTGTAGTATCGGCTTTTTTTTGCGGCTGTATTGTTGAAGAATCTTTATAGATGAGCTGGTCTATATGCTGTGGCTGCGGAGAAGGCTGCTTGTTGGTGGATGTGTACATCATCCAGAACGTCAGCACAACGCCGATAAGCACAAAACCGATGACTGATTGTTTATCCATATTTCTTTCCTTACACCTTTTTCATTTTTGATTGTACTTCCGGAACAGGATCATAACCGCCTTCGTGGTACGGATGGCATTTTGCAATCCGTTTTATGCCGAGCCACAACCCGAAGAGTGCGCCGTGTTTGTTCAACGCTTCTATCATATACTGCGAACAGGTCGGATAAAACCGGCAGGAGTTTGCCGGAAGAAACGGCGAAAGCACCATTTGATACATTCGCACAAAAAATATAAGAACATATTTCATGGTATGCTCTGTATTATCTGCGGAAGAATCAACTTCCATTCTTCTGCCACGGTCTGCATCTTCAACGCCTTCAAATTTAAATCATCACCGGCAATAAAACTGAGAACTATTTTTGCCTGTTTATTTTTTTCTGTAAGAATTTTTACCAGCTCTTCAGAATTCATTCGTACGCTTTCCCGAAGCAGTCTTCGCACTCTATTTCTATCCACGGCGCGCGGAAAACGTTTTTTAGAAACAGAAAATCCCCATTGCACCGGGGATTGAAATTTAATCTGTTCTTCCACAACTACATAACAATATACCAGCTTGCCGGTAAAGCGCACTCCGTTTTCAAAAACAGAATGAAAGGCATTGTAACCGCGTAGAATTGATGATTTTGGAAGTGTTTTCCGCACAATAACTTGCGGGTTGATGATTAAAATTTACAGACAGCATAATGCAGAGTGTGGGTAATAAACAGCTTAGCGTTCATCGCTCACGGTTAATTTTTTACGACCCTTTGCACGCCGGCGCGATAATACTTTGCGACCGTTCTTTGTGGACATTCTTTCGCGAAATCCGTGTGCACTTTTACGTTTTCGTTTGTGCGGCTGATATGTTCGTTTCATTTCTTCTCCATTTAATTACTCAAAAGCAAACAAAAATACAAAATTTTGTCTCGCTATACAAGATTTTATTCTATTCTTCAAAAAGATTTATTTTTTTCTTGACAAAGAGGCTTTTACAGTGTATCATCGGTGTGCAAAAGGTGCTTTTCCTTGTGTGGATTGAATGTGGATAACTTTTTTACCGGTATTTCTTCTTTCTAAGTTCTTTAATATTATGCACTTTTCCCGATGCTGAATCTTTGTTGATAACTTGTGTTAACAATCTATGAAGGCATTATTTTTCAATAAGTTATCGGCGTCTTTTTCATGTGTATAATTTCCTTGTTTCTTTAACTTCTTTGTTTGTGTTGGCGTCTTGTGTGGATATTTTTGTGAATAACTCTGTATATTCCTGTTGATAACTTTATTATGATTTCTTTTAGTGAAACTCACGAACCAGAAATGTCTTCTTTAGAAATTTCCCCCGATATTGAAACTGTGTGGAATGAATTTCTCGGTCTTATAAAAAGCCAGATTAATTCTCAAAGTTTTAAATCATGGTTTGAACCGATTCATCCTGTGCGGTTAGAGGGAAATCTTTTAACGGTTGATGTGCCGAGTCAGTTTTTTTATGAATGGCTTGAAGAGCATTTTGCTTTGCTTATTTCTTCTTCATTGAAAAAAACTTTAGGAGCTGAAGCCCGTTTGATTTATAATATTGCTCCTCTTGATGACCATGCTGCATCTTCTCCTTTTATTATACCGCAAACAGAATCATCAGCAAAAACAGAATCCGTAAAATATATAAAATCATTCAGCCAGGAAACCGTTCAGCCTCTTACTTATGACGGAACAAATCTTAATCCGCGCTATACGTTTAATAATTTTATTAAAGGTGAAAGCAATCAGTTGGCGCGGGCGGCTGCAATGGCGGTGGCAAACAATCCCGGCGGAACTTCGTTTAACCCGTTGGTATTGTACGGCGGAACCGGATTGGGAAAAACACATTTAATGCAGGCAATTGGTAATTATGCTATTGAAATAGGAAAAGCAAAAAGAGTTATTTATGTTACCAGTGAAAAATTTACCATTGAATTTATTGATGCCATCCGCGCCGATAAAGCAAATGATTTTTCTGCTTTTTACCGCAGCATGGATATTTTAATTGTTGACGATATTCAATTTCTTTCCGGAAAACCCGGAACCATTGAAAGTTTCTTCCACACCTTTAATTCGCTCCATCAGGCAGGAAAACAGATTATTCTTTCTTCGGACAGACCGCCGAAAGAATTACAAGGAATTGACGACCGTTTAATTTCCCGCTTTCAATGGGGATTAACGGCAGATATTCAGGCACCGGATTTGGAAACCCGAACGGCGATTCTCCGCAAAAAGTGTGAAGACGAAAATGTCGTAATTCCCGATCAGGTTATTGATTTTATTGCCGCAAATGTTACTTCAAACGTTCGCGAGCTTGAAGGAGCATTTATAAAATTATTATTTAATGCTTCCATGCTAAACAGAGAAGTTGATGTTAGTTTAGCGAAAGAAGTATTAAAAGAATTGGTTACTGAAATTCGCTCTCCCGTAACAATTGAAGAAATTCAGCGCCTTGTCGCAGAATTTTTCGATATTCCGCCGGATTTACTGCGCGCAAAAACACGAAAGCAGGAAATTGTAAACGCACGGCAGATTGCCATGTATCTAGCAAAAGATTTAACAAACTCTTCGTTAAAAACTATCGGACTAAATTTCGGCGGAAGAGATCACAGCACGGTTATTCATGCCTGCCAAACGGTGGAAGAACAAATAAGTGTTGATGCAAAATTTAAATCAACGATCGAAAGTATCTCTAAAAAAATAGAAATTTATTCGCGGTAGTTATTACTGCATAAAAAATCCTGAATTGTTTCTATTCAGGATTTTTTATTTTAAATAATCGTTTAATTTTCAGCCGCAGCGTAGAAAGAATTATTTATAGTGAGTAGTCTTAAATTCATGCCGATATTTATCCACAAAATCTCGTTGATAAGGTGTGTATGTGTGTGTGCAGGTTGTGGATTTATTTTCTTTATATCATAAATTTTTTTTATCTGTGAACAGCGGTGGATAAACTATTGACTTCTCCACAATATTCCACAACAAATAATTTTTCTAACTTCATACAATAAAAAGAAATACAATAGTTATAAACATATCAACACTATTATTATTACTCTTGTTTTATTTTAAAATATATTAATTTAAACAGAGCGAAAACCTGAAAACATAACAACTTACGGTATAACTTTCTTTGAGTTTCAAACGAAAAATTCGTATATTAATCATCAAAAATTTTCATTTTAGCATTGCTTACGAGGAGGCAAATCGATGAAATTTCAAGTTCAAAGCAGTGAACTTCAAAAAGCCTTAGCCAAAACAATTAACGTTGTTCCTACCCGTTCGACACTTCCAATTTTAGAGAATTTATTATTTGAGGTTCATTCCAACAATCTCAAAATAACGGCGACAGATTTAGAAATTTCCGTTGCGGTCTCCATTCAAATTAAAGGAAATGAAAACGGAACAATTGCCATTCCCGCAAAAAGAATTTTTGATACGGTCCGCGCGCTTCCCGATACGCCGATTTCGTTTTCCGTTGATACGGAATCGAACAAAATTAAAATGAAAACGGAAAACGGCGAATACACTTTAATAGGAGAAACAACCGATGTTTTTCCTTCTATTCCGGAATTTAAAGGCGAAACAGAATTCGTAACAGCGGCGCCGCTATTGCAGCAAATAATTGATAAAACCACCTTTGCGGTCAGCACGGATGAACTTCGTCCTTCAATGATGGGTGTCCTTTTTCAAATAGGAGAAAATAAACTTGTTGCCGTTTCTACGGATGGTCATCGTTTGGTAAAAATTATCAATAAAAACTTTTCTTCAAAAAAAATCTCCAAAGAAGTTATTATTCCCGCCAAAGCGTTGAATTTAATAGGAAAAGTTGCCGAAGGTGCGGAAACAAAAATTTCCATTAATGAAACACATATCGTCTTTAAATACGAAGGCGTTTCGTTAATTTCGCGTCTCATAGAAGAAAAATATCCTAACTTTGATACGGTAATTCCGCAGAATAACAATAAATATTTAATAGTAAATAAATACGAAATTTTACAATCCGTACGCCGCGTATCGCTTTATTCTAATTCAACAACACATCAAATACGCATGTCGCTGATGAAAGACGAAGTAAAAATTACGGCAGAAGATCAGGATTTTGGCAGCGAGGCGAAAGAAACTATTTCCTGCGATTATAACGATGAAGAAATGGAAATCGGTTTTAACTCAGCGTACATTTTGGACATTCTTACGCATATCGACGGTGATGAAATACAATTTAATCTCAGCTCTTCAAATAAGGCGTCAATTGTTGTACCGCGCGTTCAAAAAGAGGGAGAAGAAATGTTAATGCTGGTAATGCCTGTTCGATTGAACAACTAACGGCATTGCCAACAGCAGGCTATGATTATTACGAAGGCTCACCTGTTAAACTTCAGAAACCACTCTGCGTCTGCCTTTGAGTTTGCTCCGGCGATGAATGTTTTTCTCGGCGAAAACGGCCAGGGGAAAACAAATATTCTCGAAGCGCTCTCTTTTTTATGTATAACAAAAAGTTTTTACGCCAGCGCAGACAGCATTGTGCTTCAGCGCGATAAAAATTTTTTTGAAGTGGAAGGAACCATTGAAGTTGAAACCGGCCGCGAATCGGCTGTGCGCGTAGCGTATGATGAGCGGATAAAGCAAAAAAAAATTTTTATCAACAACGGCGAAGTAGAAAAATTTTCAGAAGTTATCGGCAGATTTCCGGTGGTAATTTTATCGCCGGAAAATAATTCCATAACCTTCGGCGCGCCAGCAGAACGAAGAAAATTTATTGATTTAATAATTTCGCAGTCGAACCGGTTATATGCTGAAGAAATGATTGAGTATAAAAGAATTCTGCGCCAGCGAAACAGAATTCTTTCCGAATCCGATACGCGTTTGAATGAACGGGAACTGGAATCGTGGAACGACATGCTGGTAACATTCGGCGCACGCATTATTTTTAAACGCACGCAGTTTCTTCGCGAGTTTTCGCCGTATTTAATGCAGATGTATTCACAGCTTGTCAGCGAAAAAGAAATTCCGAAACTGTTGTATGCGCCGTCGGTTTCTCTTGAAGAAAACATTCCGCCGGATGAAATAGAAATTCTCTTACGGAAAAAATTAGAAAAACGAAGAGCCGATGAACTGCGCCTGCGGACAACCATTGTCGGTCCGCATCGCGATGAATGTATCTTCTCGCTGAACGGAATGCTTCTAAAAAATTATGCATCGCAGGGACAGCACAAAACATTTTTAATAGCGTTGAAAGCAGCGGAATTTTTCTACTTAAAAGAGCGGTGCGAAGAAACACCGGTCTTTTTGCTGGATGATGTTTTCAGCGAACTGGATGAAGAACGAAGCAAAAAATTATTAACACTTGTGGAAACATTGGGGCAAACGTTTATTACTACCACCAGTGAAAATATTTTCGGCCGTTCGCCGCAATGGAACAACGAACGAAAAAAATTTTTAATACGCAGCGGCTCGGTCATCAGCAGTATTAAAGCGGCATAAGGTATGCGCAAAAAAGATAAGATGCAGACGCTCGGAAGTGCGCTTCAAGCGCTGGTAAAATCGCTGGGAATAGAAAAGCAAGTTGAGCAGTACAAAATTTTTGATGTGTGGAATGAAGCGGTCGGCGAGCAGGTGGCAAAGGTGGCACAGCCGGAAAGAATTCACAACGGCATTTTGATTGTTAAGGTGCATAACGCGCCGTGGCGAAGCGAGTTAACATTCAAAAAAAAAGAAATTTTAGAAAAAATTCACGAGATAACGCAATCGAAATCTATTACCGATATTAAGTTTCGATAAAAGAAAGCAAAGCAGCAACAAAAGAGGAATAATGGCTGAAGAAAAACATAAAAAAGCTAACGGCGAATATACCGCAGAAGACATTACCGTTCTTAAAGGACTTGAAGCAGTGCGGCGCCGCCCGGCAATGTATATCGGCGATGTCAGCATTCGCGGACTTCATCATTTAGTGTATGAGGTGGTGGATAATTCTATTGATGAAGCTCTTGCCGGTTTTTGCAGTAACATTCATGTGAAGATCAACAAAGACGGCAGCGTATCGGTTATAGATGACGGGCGCGGCATTCCGACAGGAATTCAGAAGGAAGAAAAACGTTCTGCGCTGGAAGTGGTGATGACGGTGCTTCACGCCGGAGGAAAATTTGATAAAAATACCTATAAAGTTTCCGGCGGTCTGCACGGAGTCGGTGTTTCGGTGGTAAATGCGCTTTCGGAATGGCTGGAAGTAATCGTTAAGTATGAAGGGAAAATTTGGACGCAAAAATATCAGCGGGGAAATCCCGTTCATCCCGTAAAAGCTATCGGCACTATGGGAAAGAACGAAAAAACCGGAACCACGGTTACCTTTATGCCGGACGGAACGATTTTTAAAAACCGTACTTATAAATTTGATACGCTGGCAGAACGTCTGCGCGAATTAGCGTTTCTTAATTCTGAAGTGGTGTTAGAAATTACCGATCTTCGCAGCAAACAGGAACAGACGGAAAAATTTCATTACAAAGGCGGCTTGGTGGAATTTGTTAAATACACCGATGCCTCGCGTCCTTCAATAATGAAAAAAGTTTTCTATGCAAAGGGAAGCGGAGAAGATGAAAACGGCCGCACGGTGGAAGTGGAAGCCGCTTTTCAATATAACGACCAGTATTCTGAAAATGTTTTTTCCTACGTTAATAATATTAACACGCACGAAGGCGGAACGCACCTTGTCGGCTTTAGAACAGCGCTGACCCGCTCGCTGAATAATTTTGCGAACAAAAATAATCTTATCAAAGATCAAAAAATTTCACTCACCGGTGATGATTTTCGGGAAGGACTAACTGCCGTCATCAGCGTTAAAGTGCCGGAGCCGCAGTTTGAAGGACAGACAAAAACAAAGCTTGGCAACAGCGAAGTAAAAAGCATCGTTGAAACCGCCGTCGGTTCTGCTCTTTCGGATTGGCTGGAAGCAAATTCTCCTGATGCAAAGCGGGTAATTGATAAAAGTCTGCGCGCGGCAGAAGCGCGTGAGGCGGCACGAAAGGCACGCGATATTGCCCGCAGAAAAAACGCCATGGACGGCGCCGGTCTTCCGGGAAAGCTTGCCGATTGTTCTATTGACGAACCGGAACACTGCGAACTGTATATTGTTGAAGGAGATTCTGCCGGCGGAAGCGCAAAGCAGGGACGCGACCGGCGCTTTCAGGCAATTCTTCCGATGAAAGGAAAAATTCTTAACGTTGAAAAGGCGCGCCTGCATAAAATTTTAGAAAACGACGAAATACGAAATATTTTTACCGCTATCGGCACCGGTGTTGATGCCGATTTTGATGCGGAACGACTTCGATATCATAAAATTATTCTTATGTGCGATGCCGACGTGGACGGTTCGCATATTCGTACGCTTCTTCTCACTCTCTTTTTCCGCCACATGAAACAACTTATTGAACTCGGTCATGTGTATATTGCGCAGCCGCCTCTCTATAAATTAAAAAAGGGAAAAACGGAACAGTACGCGTACGATGATGAAGAGCGGGATGAAATTTTAAAACGATTTAAAAGTGAAAAATCAAAAGAGAAAGCGGAAGAAACGGAACTTGAAGAAGGCGCAACAATTAAAGGCGGCGTGGTGATTTCCCGATTTAAAGGTTTGGGAGAAATGAATCCGGAACAATTATGGTCCACCACAATGAATCCGGAAACCCGCACGGTGCTTCAGGTAACGATTGATAATGCGGCTGAAGCAGACAGAATATTTTCCATTCTTATGGGCGATGATGTAGAGCCGCGCAGAGATTTTATTGAAAAGAACGCAAAGTATGTCCGCAATCTTGATGTGTAAGAACCAGTAGAAAAAGAAACGAAAAATTTTTATGGCGAATACAAACGAACGAATAATTCCTGTTGATATTGAAGATGAAATGAAAGGCTCGTACATCGATTACTCGATGTCGGTTATTGTAGCACGCGCGCTGCCGGATGTTCGCGACGGATTAAAACCGGTGCATCGCCGCGTGTTGTTCGGAATGAACGAGTTAAGTCTTGCGGCAAACAAGCCGTACAAAAAAAGCGCCCGCGTTGTCGGCGAGGTGCTCGGTAAATATCATCCGCACGGCGATTCGGCGGTGTACGATACCATTGTCCGCATGGCGCAGGATTTTTCTCTCCGCTATACGCTGGTGGACGGACAGGGAAATTTCGGCTCCATAGACGGCGACTCGCCGGCGGCAATGCGTTATACGGAAGTGCGCATGACGCGCGCGGCAGAAGAGATGCTGAAAGATTTGGAGAAAGAAACCGTTGACTTTTCGCCGAACTTTGATGATACGCTGCAGGAGCCGACCGTTCTTCCGGCGCAGATCCCGAATCTTCTGGTAAACGGCGCAAGCGGAATTGCCGTGGGTATGGCAACAAACATTCCGCCTCACAATATGTCCGAAGTTATTGACGGCTGTATTGCCATGATTGACGATCGGGATATAGACAATAAAAAGCTGATGAAGTATATCAAAGCTCCGGATTTTCCGACCGGCGGAATTATTTACGGATACGACGGCGTGAAAGAGGCGTACGAAAAAGGAAGAGGAAAAATTACCCTTCGTGCAAAAGCAACAATTGAAACAGCAAAGAACGACCGTCAAAGCATTATTGTTTCAGAAATTCCGTACCAAGTGAATAAGGCAAATCTGATTGAAAAAATTGCCGATCTTGTTCGCGATAAAAAAATTGAAGATATCTCCGCCGTAAACGATGAGTCCGACCGCGACGGAATGCGCATTGTAATAGATTTAAAGCGCGATGCCAATGCCGGCGTTGTGTTGAATAATTTATATAAGTACACGCAGATGCAGACGACCTTCGGCGTTATTATGCTGGCGCTGGTGGACGGCAGACCTCAAGTGCTGCAGCTTCGCGATATGCTGAAACATTTTATCGATCATCGGAACGAAGTGATTGTCCGGCGCACAAAGTTCGATTTGCGTAAAGCGGAAGAACGCGCGCATATCCTGGAGGGATATATTATTGCGCTCGATAATATTGATGCCATTATTAAACTGATTAAAGCATCAAAAGATACGCCGACTGCACGCGAAGGATTGATGAAAAAATTTAAACTTTCGGAAATTCAAGCAAACGCAATTCTTGAGATGCGTCTGCAGCGATTAACGGGGCTTGAACGAAAGAAAATTGAGGATGAATACCGCGACATTATTAAACTTATCAACAAGTTAAAAGCAATTCTCGGCAGCAAGCAGCTGCAAATGCAGTTAATAAAAGAAGAACTGCTGGCAATAAAAGAAAAGTACGGCGATGAGCGTCGCACGGAAATTGTAATGAAGCAGACAGAATTCAAAATTGAAGATATGATCGCGGAAGAAGATGTTGTGATTACAATCTCCCATGCCGGTTATATTAAACGATTTCCTGTCAGCGGCTACCGAAGACAATCACGAGGCGGAAAAGGCGTTACGGGAGCGGCGGCACGCGAAGAAGATTTTACCGAGCATATGTTTATTGCCAGCACGCACAATTATATTTTATTCTTTACGGATAAAGGAAAATGTTATTGGCTGAAAGTCTTTGAAATTCCTGAAGGAGGAAGAACTTCAAAAGGAAAAGCTGTTACGAACCTTATTTCAAAAGAACAGAGCGAAAATATTACGGCATTCTTAAGCGTAAAAGAATTTGCGCCGAATACGTTTGCCTTTATGGTAACCGAACAGGGACAAATGAAAAAAACCTCGCTCGAAGAATTCAGCAATCCGCGCCGGAACGGCATCGGTGCCATCTCTCTCGAAAAGGGAGATTCGCTGTGCGATGTGAAATTGACCGACGGAAGCCACGAACTGGTGATCGGCACGCATGAAGGAATTGCCATTCGATTTCCGGAAAGTGAAGTACGTGCAATGGGTCGCGGCGCTTCCGGTGTCCGTGCTATTCGATTGGGAAAAAATGATAAAGTTATCGGCGCAGTTTCGTTGAAGCGGGTAACAACTACCATTCTTGTTGCTACCGAAAATGGTTTCGGCAAACGATCTAATCTTTCCGAATACCGCATCAGCCATCGCGGCGGAAAAGGAATTGCAACGCTTCGCGCAACCGAAAAAACCGGAAAGATGATTGCTATTAAAGAAGTGCAGAACACCGATGATATTGTTGTGGTAACAACCAGCGGAATGGTTATTCGCCAATCGGCAGATGATGTTCGCGTTTCGGGAAGAAATACTTCCGGCGTTCGATTAATTCGGCTGGATACCGATGACCGCGTTGCGGCAATTGCCGTTGTTACTTCCGAAGATGAAGAAGAAAAACGACTGGAAGCCGCCGATAAAACGGTTAACGGAAACGGTAAACCGAAAGAGACAAAAATCCAAGAAAAAAATCAAAACGAACTTTTTGATGATAAAAAAAAAGTCCTGAAAACAGCGAAGAGTAAAGGAAAAATAAAATCTCAACCGTCTAAAAAGAAAGAAAAAACGGCAGAAAAGAAAGTGCAAAAGACAATTTCAAAAAAAGCAAAGAAAAACGAAAAAAAATCTGGAAAAAAACCAAAGAAAAAGTAAATTACATAACCCCATAATAAAACAAAAGGAGTGAAGCAATGAAAAAAACACTCGTGATGCTTACAGTTTTTGCCGGAATCTTCATCGGCGGCTGCGCATCTCTAAAATTAGAACCCGCAGATTTTTCCTGGCAGACGGAAGAAATTCTGGATATTGATAACAGCGGAATGGTTTCTGCCGTACGGTATAGCGTAGCGTTTAACGTAAAACCGCTGTTGGCAAAAGAATTTGCCGCCGATTCACTGCAGGCAAAAAATACAAAAGAAATTCGCTTGCTGCGAGACAAAGCAGGATTTTATTACATCGTTGCAAAGAATTTTAAAAACGTTTATATCTTCAGCCAGACAGAAGGCGGATTGAGTATGGAGAAAGCTGTTTCGGTTTCGCAGACAGAAATGGCGGATCCGAAATTTAATTTCAATACTAAAACCAATGCGTATGAATTGTGGAACGGCAAAGAAAAATATCTTCTCACCAAAGCAGGAATTTCCCCGATGCAAGGAGGTGTAAAATGAAACAATTCATAGCATTCGTACTGTTGGCATTTCTCTTTACCATGGGACAGGCGCAGGAACGAACAACTTCCGAAGTAAAACGGGATTTTGAAAAAGAATTCAAATCGCTGATGAGAGAGCTGCGAACCGCCGATTCAACAAAAATTCAGGCGCTGCAGGAAAAAGTTCAAAACTTTGAAAACGAATATAAAGCCTACAGTGATTTTTTGAATAAAGCAGTTTTCCCGGACGGCTATGACGGAACCATTGATAAACTTCAAGACCAAATGAAAGAATCCGTTGAGCTGGTGGACAGCAGAGCGCGCATTGCTCAGTTAGAATCACAAATTCAAGAACTGAGCGGACAAATGAATCAGCTTTCAAAAGCAAACGATTCATTAATGGCGCAGTTAAAAAGCATGAAATCCGAAATGGCAAAACTCCGCGAAACCGTAAAAGCGCTGCAGGCAAATATTGCCAAACGAGACGAAGTGGTGTTTGCACTTGTTGACAGTTTGTTTGTGCAGTACGATAAACAGCAGTTATCAAACAAAGACATTAACAAAATCTCTTCATTAGAAAAGAACAACGTTATTGCCAACATTAAACGTTCTATTAACGATAATATGGCATTCTTGTCTTCTATGGCAATTTCTCCTTCCGATATGCCGAACGTTTTAATGCAGCAGCGCAAATTTGAAAATTCATGGAAAGGCGTCGGACAGAAACTTGCTAACGCGTATCTTTCTTCAAAAGATCGTTCGAAAGAAATTGCTGAAGTGGACGGAAAAATTGCTCAATGGCGCGCTCAGGTTGATGAAGCATTCTGGAAAGCATTAAACGGCGTGTTCGCCAATGAAAAATTATCCGTGCAGCCGTTTAATAACAGCGAAGAATTTTACAATAACATTATCCGCTTTATTGATGACGAAATGAACAACACCGGCAATAAAGAGAGCGATGCGCGTCTTGCTGCTTACGAAGCGTTTGCTTACAAAGCGTGGGGAAGCGAAGTAAAACCGGTCTGGGTTCCCGTGATGAAACAATATTCCCTGCTGACCGACGATCGTGTAAACGAAATTGACACGAAAGTAAAATTATGGTATGCGCAGGTTAAACCGGCAAACACCATAGTGTATATTTTAGTCGGCGCGTTAGTTCTTGCAGTCATCATCGGTTTGTATCTCGGAATGAAGAAACGTCCGACACCGCCGGCGGCAGCGTAGCAGTATGCACACACATAAACATACAAACAGACCGGAAGCAGGAAAAAAATATACCTGCGTTTTAAACGGCGTTCCCGTGTACGATGCGGAGATTCAAGAAGCGCGGGGATGCTGGGCAACGGTTAAAGTCCTTCAGCCGAAACCGGGAAAGTATGAAAAGCATTATAAAGAAGGACAAGTAATGGATATTAAAGTGCAATATTATGAATTTTTAGAGAGTCATTAAAAAAATCGTAATACTATCAGTCATGAAAAGCGGATTTCTGAAAACAGAATCCGCTTTTTTATTTTAAATGATTTTAGAATGTATCATACACGAAAAATTTCTAATAATTTTTCTCTTGACAAATTGATATTAAAGTAATATCATAACAATATCAATTAACAAACGGAGGAAAAAATGGATTCAATTACCGAAAAAACCGGAAAACGTCTAAACGGATATGTTATGCTGGCGTTGTTTATTTTACTTTTAGCATTAACAATATACTTGTTAGTAAAAACAATAATTAGCGAAAACTTTATTTTGCTGGCTGTTGATATTTTGTTATTTGTTGCTGTGTTTTTAATGATGAGCGGATTTTTTACCATTCAGCCGAATGAAGCCCGCGTTCTTATTCTGTTCGGAAAATATGTCGGCTCGGTGCGTGAGTCGGGATTTCATTGGACAAATCCTTTTGTCTCAAGAAAAAATGTTTCACTTCGTATTCGTAACTTCAACAGTGATAAGCTGAAGGTGAACGATCTCGACGGCAATCCGATTGAAATTGCCGCCGTTATTGTTTGGCGTGTTATCGATTCTGCCCGCGCGTTGTTTGATGTGGAAAATTATGAACAGTTCGTCGCTATTCAAAGCGAGACAGCAATCCGTTCGCTGGCTTCGGAATATTCGTACGATTCTCACAATGATGAGCATGCATCGCTTCGCGGAAATCCTCAGGAAATTGCCGAGAATTTAAAGAAGCAGGTTGAAACGCGTCTTGTTGTTGCGGGCGTTGATATTATTGAATCACGCATCAGTCATCTTGCGTACGCTCCGGAAATTGCGCAGGCAATGCTTCGCCGGCAGCAGGCACAGGCAATAGTTGCTGCGCGGAAAAAAATTGTTGAAGGTGCGGTCGGCATGGTGCAAGATGCCTTAACAATGCTGGCAGAACAAAACATTGTAACGTTGGATGAAGATAAAAAAGCGACGATGGTAAATAATTTAATGGTTGCATTAGTTTCAGAATCCGAAACACAGCCGGTAATAAATACCGGGACATTGTATCAATGAGCGGGAAGAAAAAATTCTTACTGCGGCTGGATGAAACGCTGTACAGCGCGCTTGAAAAATGGGCGTCTGACGATCTTCGGAGCGTCAACGCCCAAATTGAATTTTTGCTTTCCGAAGCGCTGAAAAAAGCCGGTCGCCAGAAAAAATCGAATTCAGAAGGAGACGCACAATGAATGCTGTTTCATCGTACGTTGGAAAAGAATTGGAGTGGGTTCAGCCGAACATCTGGAAGCGTGAATATGTTCTGCAGGTAAAAGAGAATGAAGAGAGGCCGGCGTCGCTCGTTATAACAGGAGTCTTCAAACGAGTTGTTACGGTCTCCGGTTTCGGCGGAACGTGGATTTTTACCAAGCCGAGTATTTGGCGCAGCACAATTGATATTACCGAATCAGGCAAGGCGCTGCCGTTTGCACAATTCAGCGCAAAAAAATTCGGTAAAGAGGGATTGATACAATTGCCGAAAGGGGAGCGACTGCGCACTGTGTTGAATGTATGGAAAGGAAAATTTTCCGTTCTTTCCGATTATGATATTGAACTTCTTGTTCAGGAAAGAGTTATCGGCATGAAACGTAATGCAAAACTTTTGCTTCTTAAGGAATCAAATCTTTTAGAAAAATATCCGTGGGTTATAATGCTGGTGTTTTATCTTCAACTCATGCAAAATCAGCGCTCTTCGTAATAGTTGAATTATTAAAATATACTTATACTGACATATCTCCCGGGATTTTGTTTTATATCTTTCACCAGAGCATTTAAATTTACCGCAAGACTGTCGAGATGATTATACAGACTGTCTTTTTGAATCAGCTTTCCGAGAGTTCCTTCGCTGTTATCAACTTTTTTAAACACGCTTTCAATGGATTTGCTGGCTTCGCCGAAGCGCTTTGCGGCTTCTTCCATTGTTTTGGCGGTGTTGCGAATGCTGTTTACGCCGTCATCAATATTTCCGCGCTGAGTAACAGCAAGCGTATCAAGCTGAGCGGCGAACTGCGTTAACCGCTGAGAAAAAATGGAAAAATTTCCCAGTGCATAATCAAGATTGCCTCCTTGTTTTTTCACCACCTCTTGAAGCTCGCGCGCTGCACGGCTGAATTCCAAAAGCGTTACTTGAATATTTCGTCGTGTCGGCTCGTCGAAAGTAGTGTTTACCCGCTCGAGAATTCCCAGCACGTTTGTAGAAATGGGAGAAAGCGTAGAAGTAAGTTCCGTTAAATCTGCTTCATACGCGCCGGTGAGAGTATCGCCCGGCTGTAATGTTTCCGTTAACACTCCGGGAGTTATGGCAATTTGTTTTCCTCCCATAATAGAAGAGCTTTTAATAAACGCTTTTGAATCTTTGGAAATACGTACATCCTTTTGAATAGAAACATCAACGGCGATAACCGAACCGGAAAGGCGCAGGTCGTCAACTTTCCCAATTGTTAACCCGGCAATGGTAATAGGACTTCCGTCCGTTAATCCGTTCACATTATCGTAGTAAATTGTCAGATGATATTCTTTTGATTGGAAATTGAGACCTTTGAGGTACACAATTCCGATGATAAGAACAGCGGCGGCAAGAAAAACCACAATGCCGATTTTTGCGTCGTTAGAAAGTTTCATACGTCACCTATATTTGAATTTCGCTTTCAATATATTTTCGAACTTCGGGATCGGCGCTGCTGCGAAGTTCTTCTTTTGTTCCGGTTAAAATAAATCTGCCGTTTTCAAAAATTGCAAACCGGTCGCCGATTACAAATGCGCTGTGAATATCATGCGTAACAACAATGGAAGTTACGCCGAGCGTTGTTTTAAGTTCGTTCATTAGAAGATTAATTCCGTCTGCCGTTTCAACATCAAGTCCCGTAGTTGGTTCATCATAGAGCATATATTTCGGTGTCAGCGCAATGGCGCGTGCAAGCCCGACTCGCTTTTTCATGCCGCCGGAAATACTGGAAGGCATTAAATGTTCAACATTGTGTAATTTTACCAATTCTAAAGCATACTGCACGCGTTCGGAAATATCGCTCTCCTTGTATTCAGAATGACGGCGAAGCGCGAGTTCAATATTTTCACCGACGGTCATAGAATCGAACAGCGCGGCGCCCTGAAACAAAAATCCGAATTTTAACCGCAGTTTTTGCAGTTCGCGATATTTCATGGTTGTTACTTCAAAACCATCGACAGTGATTGAGCCGGAGTCCGGTTGTAATAAGCCGATAATCATTTTCAATAAAACACTTTTGCCGCCGCCGCTTTTTCCGAGAATGACAAGCGTTTCACGGTCGCGCACTTCCAGATTCACTCCTTGGTGAACATGTTTTTCGCCGAATGATTTAAAGATATTTCGAAGAATAATCATAACCGGTAATTTTTCTTACAACAGTACGGATGCCAGAATAAAATCCATAACAACAACCGTTAAACAGGTCAACACAACGGTATTCATGGTTGCCCGCGCAACGCCTTCGCTTCCTCCTTCCACAATAAAACCGAGATAACAGGAGATGGAAGTAATAATATATCCGAACACAACCGCTTTAATAATTCCAAACACGGCGTCCCATGTTTCAAATGAACTTTTCATTCCGGAAATAAACGCTTCGACAGGAATTCCGGCAACCGCAGAAGCGCCGAACATTCCGCCGAGAATTGCCACAAGGTCGCCGAAGATAATGAGAATCGGAAACATAAAAATTCCCGCCAGCACGCGTGGCGTTATTAAAAATGAAATCGGGTCGAAAGCAAGCGCTTCAAGCGCGTCAATCTGTTCCGTAACGCGCATGGATCCGAGTTCTGCCGTAATGGTGGCGCCGACTTTTCCGGCGAGTACTAGCGCAATGAGCAGAGGGGTTAATTCCAATAAAACAGATTTTGTTACCAGTGCGCCGACAACTGTGCGCGGTATCCAATCGTACAATTGATAGGAAGACTGTACCGCGGTAACCATGCCGACAAACGTAGAGACAAAAATAACAATGGGAATGGAATTATTTCCAATCATCACCATCTGCTGAGTGATATTTCTGGAATATTCTTTTGCGTTGCGCAAATTGCGGATCATCCACCAGGTGATGCTGAGATACTTTCCAAGAAATTCAAAAAAACGGGTTGTGGTTTTCCCTATTTTGGAAAACGGATGAAATGAAAAAGATTTCCCCGAATATGATTTTGACATAGAATTGAATTTTTACTCGCTGGCATAATATTGAGAATTACGGAAAGAAATGCAAGAAAGGAAGACGGAGATTGATGGAAATCAACAAGAACTGTATGAAGGGAAAAGGGAAATTTTTTTTGATTTGACAGAGAAGAAAAATTACCGGTACAAATAGTTAATTATTAAAAGGAGATATTATCTTCTCGTTCCCCAATTCCCATTTTGGGAACGCAAGTTTTTGAAACTAAAATTGATCTGTATTATAAATTTTATATCGTGTGCGTACCATTGCTTGCTCGGTAGGTTTTGTTGGTTGTTAGCGAAGCAGAGCTTCTAACTCATTTTATTCCCAACAAGATGTTGAGAATGAGAGGAAAAGTGAAGAACAGCCCTGTAACGTTTTGCGGCTTGGCGTTCGGGCGGGATTTTAGCACTACCGTTCAATCGAAGCCGAAAACTCGAATATAGCAGAAAGCGTCAAACGAAGCACTTCGCCCCGCCTGACGCCAAACCGCTGTTAGCCACAGTTTTTTACTTCATTGAATGTAGTCCAATGGTGTTTCCCTCTGTGTCCATTACAACTGAACAAAATCCGTAATCTCCGATTGACATTTTCGGATTTAGAACTTTACCGCCTGCACTTTCAACACGACTTTCTTCAACTGAACAGTCATCACAAGCAAAGTAAACCAATGTTCCACCTGCACCGGGTTTCATATCTTGCATTTTTACTAATGCACCGCTAATGTTTGGCTCTCCTTCTTCCCAAGCAAAACTTACCATTTGCATATCCCCAAATTCTGGCGACATTGGAAGTTCACTCAATTTAGTTTGCAATACTGTTTCGTAGAATTTTTGGGCTCTGCTCATATCATCTACATAAATTTCTACCCAAGTAAATGGGTTTTTAGATTTTGTTGTCATTTTTATTTGTTTTTAAATTATTGTCTTAAAATTTTTTCCATTTTCTTGCCTTTTGCCAATTCGTCAATTAGTTTGTCTAAATATCTTGCTTGTTTTGTCAAAGGATTTTCAATTTCTTCAATTCTGTAACCGCAAATTACGCCTGTAATCAGTTGTGCTTTTGGGTTTAATGTTGCTCTTTCAAAAAACGTTTCAAATGTAACTTTTTCGTTAATGAATTTTTGTAGTTTCTTGTTATCAAAGCCTGTCAGCCATTCAATAACTTGGTGCAATTCTTCAACCGTTCTGCCTTTCGTCTGCACTTTTGTTACATAATGCGGATAAACGGAAGCAAAAGTCATTTTTGCAATTCGTTCGTTATGTTTGTCGTTTTCTTTCATTCTGTATTTAACGTTCTGTTTTTGGTTCTTGTTTTCGCATAAAATCAAACGCACCAATACGCAAATTGATTCCGTGTTCTAAATATGCTTTCATAAAAGCAAGGAAGTTTGCCCAACCTTCCGTGTTGCCACCAAACCATTTTAGGTTTTCTTCGGTTAGTTCTTTTTCGCCTTCCGTTACCCGCACAACAACAGATTTGTTTGGCTGTTCTTCTAATTTAATTGTTACGGTTGTTACGTTGTCCCAAACAAAAGAGATAGATTTATTTCTTTCAATTTTAATGTTGTTCACAACGCATTTGTATTCTGGAAATTCGCCCCACGTCCAAAATATTTCTTTTTCTTCTTCAAGTCTTCCCGAACTTTCTGAAATGAAATATTGGGTCATTTTTTCGGGATTAACAATGCTTTCAAAAACTTCCTCAATTGGTTTTTGAATTTGTATGGCTGTTTTTATTGTCAGTTTCATAAATATTATTTGTATTTATCGTTCAGTCCAACCCCTTGTAAAATCATTGGTTTTATTTTTCCTAAGCGGCTCAGTTTTGTTGCTTCCTGTTTTGCTTCGTTAATATACACGATGTATTCCTTTTGTTTACCCGGTGTCAGCTTTTCAAAATTCGCTTTCAGGCTTTTATCTTTTTTCAATTCATTCATCAGCAATTCGGGAACAGGCAAAGGTTTGAATTTTTCAGGCTGTATTTTCAGCCCTTTCTTTTCTATTTCTATCGCCTCTTTTATATACTCAAAAATTTTATTTTCATTAATTTCATCTTTGGAAGTAAAACGCCATTGACGTAATGATTTGGTTTTGCCTTCTTGTGCATTGACCAATACTTTGTATTTATCTTTCAAGAAAACACCGTTGTAAAACCATATCGTAAAATAATTCTTGAAACCCCCATAGCTAACTACATTTTTACCGTTGTATGTAAAAACTTCCGCCCCCCATTTTACAGATTTTTCTAAAGGCATTTCGGAAATGATATTTGACAGCATTTCCAATTCCTCCGTCCATTTATTATTGTTTTGCATTGCTGTTCCTCTTTTATAGATTACGCTTTTTTGTTCGTATAAAAATCATTGCAATTGCAGTTGTTACAATTCCCATAACTAACGCACCAATAAGTCCTTGAATAACATAATTTTGGAAATTGAATTGGGCTTCTGCCTCTGCTGTCGTTTTGAAATACCCCAACTCAACGGAACGTTTAATTACGTTTGGAAAATATTCGGGTGTAATAACATACGAAGTTATCCATTGTGTTAGCGGACTAATCAATGCAATGAAAACAGACAAAATAATTCCCGAAAAAAGTCCTTGTTTGTAGTTCATTTGTCCGTCATAGAAGTTTTTCTTTTTGTCTTTTAAAGCCATTACCATTACGATAATTGCAGGAATCGCAAAAAGATTTGTCAAGTAAAGGTGATAATCAATATATTTTCCGTGCAGTCCGCTTAGTTTTTCAAGCAACATCCAAAGTAAGCCAACCACACTAAAGATGATTGCCCATTTGATTTCAATTTTGATATTTTTCATTTTCCTACTGTTAATTACGTTTCAAATTTACACTTAATTTCTGTCGGTGGTGTGTCGTCCTAAAATTGTGGCTAACGGTTTGGGTATTGCCGAAGGCGGGGTTTTTTAGCACAAAAGTTCAATCGAA
>JACFMZ010000015.1 GCA_019455105.1 Bacteroidota bacterium
TTACCGCTCCGCTTTCAAAAACCATCGACGGAAGTTCGGCAAGATACTCCACGGCATACGGCGGATCGCAGAAGACAACATCGTAAGCGCGGGATGATGTTGTCAGGAATTTTTTTACGTCGGCAAAAACCACCTGTGCTTCGGAAAGAAGACTGATTGATTCAATATTTTTTTTTAAGAATTGCAGCGCGCTTCGGTCGAATTCCACAAACACGGCGCGCTCGGCACCACGGCTGAGCGCTTCAATGCCAACGCTTCCGCTTCCCGCATATAAATCCAGCACGACGGCATTCCGCCAATCCACTCGCGATTGCAGGATATTAAAAATAGCGGCTTTCACTTTGCTTGTTGCAGGACGCACCGAAATATTAGGAACTGTTTTCAACACGCGCCCTTTATATTTTCCGGCAAGTACGCGCATCGTCAGTCTTTCCGCAGCGCCAAACCGACGGCGGCGGTATATTCCTGCCGATGGGCTTTAATGGCGTCCACATTTTTTATTGTCGGCGGAAGTGAAATTTTTTTGAAAGGATCCGAAATAGAAACGGGAAGAGGAGTAAATTGTTTTAATTGTTCCGCCGTCAGTTCATCAACAATTCTTCCGTGAAGGAAAATCTGTTCGGCGTTATGTTCGAAGGCATACTCCGCAATTTTTTTTATTTCGGAAGTGCCGCTCCACCGCTCGATGGTGATATCGGAATTTTTTCCGTTCACCAGAAGAGAGCAGTCGATTGATTCTTCGTCAATGCCGATAACAGCCGTCCGCTCTTTTGTTGCTTGCGGAAAATTGTGCATTATGGCGGTCTCGGCGCAAAAATGATCAATATCAACAACATGATCTGTTGCAAAACACTTTTTGCTGACGCTGCGAAGAAAGTTAGAAAGTGATTTTCGCACGCCGATGATCATCGCCTTGGTGCCGGGGTTTCCGCTGCTGTCCACCAGCGCAAAAGGGAGAAGAATATAATTTTCCATTACCGCATCGGGATAATAATTCTTTAATTCCCATTCAAGATGCACGTTAAATTCTTCATCGGTGAGGGACATTTCAATAGGAATTCTCTGCAGCATTGCCATTCTGCTGTTTAACCCGAATGAAAAATATTTTGAACCCGCTCCCGTTCGTTTCATAAAGTTTTGAATTTCGCCGGAAAAGATTTTTATTCGTTTATCCATTCCGCTTTCTTCAAAAATAACCGGGTCGTCAAAATCAATTTCAGAATCAAACGAGCCGGCGGCAGTTAACGTATACCCCCGCGCGCTGTGAGCAATTTCAACGCTGGTGATATGGGATTTTTCAATAATAAACGAGGTGTAGCGTTCAGTGTGATTCATTCAACAGTAATAAATGGTTTCAGTTTTTCGAATTTTTTACTCCCAATTCCTTTAATTTTTTTTAAATCTTCAATAGTAGAAAAATTTTTCTTTTCGGTGCGGTACAGCAAAATTCGCTCTGCGGTGGCTTCGCCGACTCCTGGTAACCGCATTAATTCATGCTTTGCCGCCGTATTAAGATTAATTTTTATTTTTACAACCGCGTCCGAATCGTTTGCCGCTGCTTTACTGAGCTCATTAAATATAGAATCTGTTTGTGAATAATCAAAGCGCTGATGTTCCGGTTCGTAAATAAAATACTTGTAGCCTTTAATGCCCGCCCCGATAAAAAAAACAAGCGATAAAAAGAAAAATACTTTTTGCTCATTTTTGGTAAAAGCAAAGTGTTCTGAGATCTTTTTTAAAAAATTCATACCGTCTGATGTTAAGAAAAGACGTTTTTCATTTTATCGAAAAAACTTTTGCTCTTGTTACGGTCTTCTTCCGTCGGGGCAATATGTTCTCCGTTCAGAAGTTCCTTTAAAAGCTCCTTCTCGCGTGAATTTAATTTCGTCGGCACCCAGATTTGTATTCTTACAAGCTGATCTCCCTTTCCGTACGAATTTAAACGGGGAATGCCTTTTTCTTTCAGCCGCAGCATTTTCCCGGACATTGTTCCTGCATCAATTTTAATTCGTACTTTTCCGGAAAGCGTGGGAACTTCAAGATCGGTGCCGAGAGCCGCTTCAGGAAAACTGACTAAGGCATTAAAAATAATATCGTCTCCGTTGCGCGTAAAAAGCTCGTGATGCAGTTCTTCAAATTCAACAATAACATCACCGGCGGGTCCGCCTCGTTTTCCGGCATTTCCTTGTCCTTGCAGCGTCATGTAATTCCCTTCGGAAACACCGGCGGGAACATTCATTTTAATAGTTGTTTCACCCTGCTCTCGTCCTTCGCCGCCGCAGGTAACGCATTTTTCGCGGATAATTTGTCCGGTGCCGCCGCAATACGCACACGGTGCGATATTCACAAACTGGCCGAACATGGAACGCGATACCTGCCGAATTTCTCCGGCACCGTTACAATGCGGGCAGGTGGATTTTGATGAACCGGGCTTTGCTCCTGAGCCGCTGCAGGTTGAGCAGGTTTTCCATTTTTTAATTTTTAATTTTTTTTCGATACCGGTAGAAATTTCTTCGAGCGATAATTTTAATCGAATTCTGAGATCGGAGCCCTGCTCGCCGGTTTGTTTCGGCCCGCGCCGGCGTGAAGAGCCGCCGAACATTTCTTCAAAAATTGAACCGCCGAAAATATCTCCGAAAGTCGAAAAGATATCGTTGATATCCCGGTATTGATGAAAATCCTGTCCTCCGCGCATTCCTTCATGTCCGTAGGTATCATACCGCTGTCGTTTTTGCTGGTCGCTTAAAACTTCATACGCTTCGGTGGCTTCTTTAAATTTCTCTTCAGCTTCTTTGTTGTTGGGATTGCGGTCCGGATGATATTGCAATGCTAATTTTCGGTACGCTTTTTTTATGTCATCAACAGAAGAATTTTTCGGAATGCCGAGAATTTCGTAATAATCTCTTTTTGCCATAATTATTTTTTCTCTTCCTGACTTTCCACCGGTTCTGTTGAGACAATAACTTTTGCATGGCGAAGAACTTTATCGTGCAGCAAATAGCCTTTTTCAATCTCTTCCAATATGGTATGGCGCGCAACATCAGCGCGGGGAACCTGCATCATGGCGTCGTGGTAATCAACATTAAACTCTTTCCCGACAGATTCCATTTCTTTTAATCCCTGTGCTTCCAAGATTTTAATAAACTTTCCGAAAATCATAGCCACTCCTTTAACGAAAGGATCGTCGGGAAGATGTTCTTCTCCGCTTTTTAATGAGCGGTATAAATCGTCAATAACCGGAAGAAGCTGCAGAAGTATTTTTTCGGAAGCATATTTTGTCAGCGCCAGAGATTCGGAAGCTGTGCGCCGCTTATAATTTTCAAATTCAGCGGTCTTGCGCAGTAATTGTTCTTTCAATTGAGAAATTTGAGTTTCAAGTTCTGAAATTTTTTCTGAATGATTGAGAGACGCAGCAGTTTCTTCCTGAAGGGATTCCTCCGCTGTTGCTTGCGGAGTTTCGGGTGTTTTCTCAGTGTGTTGTTTCTTTTGTTCTTCTTCGGTGTTGCGAGTATTTTCCATAGCCCTCATTTATCGTGTTGAATCTGATGATTGTTGAAACATTAATGTAATAGTTTTTGCGACAAAATCGACGAGCGGAATAAGTTTGGAATAATTCATTCGTTTAGCTCCCAGCACGCCGACCTGTCCGGTTAAATTCCCGACGGTGTAATTAGCGGTAACAATACTGTAATCTTTCAAATTTTTGTGTTTGGTTTCATTGCCGATAGCAACGGTTGTTTCATTTTTCTTTTCAACGCTTTCAAGAATATGAACGATGATATCTTCGTTATCCAGCAGTTCAATAATGCCTTTAAAATTTTTTGCGTTTTCAAATTCCGGCTGGGTAATAATATTTTTTGTTCCGCCGATGTGAATTTTATCCCGTTTTTCATCGAACAATTTATCGACAGAATCAATAAACAAACGCATTAAGCCGGTTTCTTCATTGGAATAATCACGCAGGCGCTCGGCAAAAGTTTCCCGAATTTGCGCAAGCGTTAAACCGGAAAGCCGTTCGTTTAAAAGCTGTGAAATCTTTTCAAGCTTTGGGCGCGGAATTTCCGAAAATATTTCCATCATAATGGTTTTTATTATTCCCGATTGAATGGAAATAATAACCAAAAGCCGCGTGCTGGAAATTTGCAGCAGCTCTAATTTTTCAAAAATTCCCGAGGTAAGGTTCGGTGCTGAAACAACGCTTAATTGATGAGAAATAGTTCCAAGCAGTTTTGAGGCAATGTGTAACACTTCGTCGGTATCGGTGCTGTTTTGTAATTGGCTTTTAATAGCAGATTGAATATCCAGCGAAACATTATCAAGTTCCATTAATTCATTGACATAAAAACGATATCCTTTATCGGTAGGAATTCTTCCCGCCGACGTATGCGGATGATTAATGTAACCGAGATCTTCCAAATCGGACATTACATTGCGGATTGTTGCCGCGCTTAAACCGACATCCTGTTTTTTAGAAATATACCGCGATCCGACCGGAACAGCCGTTTGGATATAACTATACACAATACGATGTAATATCGATTTCTCTCTTTCGTTAAGTTTTTCTGCCATTGCTACACTTTGAGAAAATGATAAAAAAGCCACAAATTACAGCACATTTTCTTTAAAATATCGAAAATTGAGAACGTAAGCAAGTAAGATGGACGGATGGCGAAATGAAAATTCTATCACTGTTCCGCAAATGCTTCGGGATGTTCCAGCAGTTTTTTAAGATTTTCTTCCAAATCTTTTTTTATATCGATGATGCTTTGATCGGAGGCGTAATGAGTGTAAACAACATTGGAAAGTTCTACCAGCGAACGGACAACGGATTCAATAACGGTTGCCTGTTCTTTAAGATCTTCAATTAAATTAATCAGCTGGTCGGCAGTAGTCGGGTCAAGATTTTTTCGGGCGTTTCGTTCATACGAAGCAGAGCGAAGCATTATTACCGCCAGCGCATTGTTAACGTGATGTGCTATTGTGCGAACGGTTGTTTGAAACATTTGCATTGCCGCCTGCTGTTTCTCTTTTTCAATTTTTTCCAACTCGCGTTTTTTTGTATCAAGGCGGAATAAATACCGCTCATAAACACCGTTAATGAGAACAGGAAGATGCTCAAGTTCAAGACGCTCTTTTCGAGCATAGTCATACGCGCCGAGTTTCATGGCGTTTACGGCAACCTCTTCAGTTCCTGCCGCCGTAAGCATTATGACGGGTGTTTCTTTCTTTTCACTATTCATCCATTCAAGAACTTGTAATCCCGTCATTGAACCGAGATGATAGTCGAGTAAGATAATGTCAAAATTTTCATCTTTTAGTTTTTCAATACCCGCTTCGCCGGATTCTTCGGTTGTTACCTTGTAGGCATCGGATGTTTCCAGATCCATTTTAAGAAGGTTAGAAAAAGCAGTTTCGTCGTCGATAATTAAAATACGCAGTACGTGTTGTTCCACAGATGCCTCAAAATTTTACAAAAAGTATGTTACTTCATTTAAATAATCAAGCGAATAGTAATTTGAGTTGACAGTCTTAGGTTACTTATCGTTCGATAAAAAACCCACAGATTGTGGGTTTTACAATATTGTGTGAGCTTGGTAGTTGAACGCGCATGCAGGGAACCAATCCACGCAGAGAAAATACTATTTATTCTAGCTGCCCCGACTGGAGTCGAACCAATACACGCAGATCCAGAGTCTATTTCAACCTAAAAAAAATTCCAAAAACAACGATTTTAATTTCGATTTCACTCATTCATTGGACTGATTGGACACTGCTGGACACGCTATGTCATACCATTTCGCATACTTTATGTCATAATTTTAAGTTGCGTCATACCTTTATAGTTTAATGCCCGGGTAATCATTTCATCAAGAACAACCATTTTATCACGAATTGGTCCGGCATTCGTTCCTATGTAGAAAACATCCGTGACGCTATAATCTTCATGACCAACAAGCTGTTGAAGGATCTTTTCAGAAAGATGCGCAGCCATATACGTTGCAAATGACCTTCTAAGGTCGTGCAATGTTACGTGATCAATTTCCGCAAAGGTAGAAATTCTATTCAATGGCCGGAACCCTGCAGCAATCTCTTTATCGAGTTCAATCTCAAACGGTTTGGGAGAATCTTTTCGATCTTTCAATATTTTTTCAGCCATTGGAGTAAGCGGAATAAACCGTGGGCGTTTTGCTTTTGTATTTTTTACGGTGATCAATTTGCGCTCGAAATCAATATCCTGCCATTCAAGCCGGAATGCTTCGCTGCGGCGAATGCCGGTGAGGAAATAGAATATGAAAAGTGGAAGCAGATGCGGGTAATGTTTTCGCGTTGAAAAAATAAATTTGTTCAATTCTTCCTGCGTGAGAAATCGCGGCGGTTTGGTTTCATACCGGATCATATCAATATCAGTAAACGGATTCGAGAGAGCATACTTCCAACGCAGAGCGCGGTTAAAGATGATACGTAATATTCGGTTGTAATTGTTGATCGTTGCCGGACTATATTTCTTTTCATCGTTCAACATTTTTGTGAAAAACTCTTCTGCCTGCTGTACCGAAATATTCCATGGCTCTTCGGAGCCGATAAATTTTGTAAAGGTATTCCATATATGGATCTCGTTTTTCAGTGCTTTGGCAGATTTTCTCGGGCGAGAATATGTAAGATACTCTGCGAAAAACGATCCTTTCTTTACGCTTGACTTGGCAGAGGTTTCCATAAAATCAATAATCTCTTTTGCGCGGATTCGTGCAATCGCTTTGTCAGTTGCTTTTGTCGATTGTCGGATCCTTGAGCCATCGGGGAAGGTATGATCGACCCACCAATATTTTGATTTTGATTGACGGTAAAGTTTCATATTACAATTGAAGATGATACGATAAACGTACTTCAGATGTATTGAGATTAGCAGATAATGTTATTTTATCTAAAAGATTTTTATTGTATTCATCAACACCATCCAATGCATTAGACAACTCAAATAATCTCGATACAACTAAAGCAATCGTTGGAACCTCATAATCCTTTCCGGACTTAGTAAGCCAAACAAGACTTCCAAAATCAAGTAAAAAAAACAAAAAAGCATCTCCATTTTCAGCATACAGTTGACCTGCACCAAACATTATGAGATAATAGCCAATGGCTACACCCTTTTCTTTTTTTTGTGACTCATAAGCAACGAAGTTTTTTCGCGTTAATGGAAGACTTAATAATGAGTCATTGTCTAATCTATAATTTGATCTTTTGACTAACGATTCCTTTTCAACGTGTGGATTAAACGGAAAGTAATTTGTCGAGTCCGATTGTGAAAAGGTTATTGATACTGATACAAATAATAGTAGAATTACTTTCATACTTTATTTCCAAACTTTGTTGTAATGGATTCACCGAACATCAGCCAGTCAATAGAGCAGCCCTTTTTGTGCAAGTAAAACTGTAACGTATTCCCGGGAAGTTGAATACCTGTTAAATAGGTATAGAGGTTTTGCGGAGACATGCCGAGAAAATCTGCAGCTTTCTTTTTCCAACCGTGTTCTTTTCCAACGTGCGATTGCAGAAACTCCGTCATACGGGTTTGCACAGTGCCTTGATACGATTTCATAATTCACCTTTTAGTAGTTGCGGATATGTTTCATAACGCGATAGAACTTACGAATTTTGTTTTTGTTGGTAATAATCGGCGGATATTGATGTTCATTCTTCGACGTCAAAACAATATTATTTTTGTCAAACATTACACGGCGTAAATGTTTATCGCCGTCTTCCCATTCCACCACGCACAGATCGCCGTTCTTAATTTCTGCCTTTGCAGAAAGCACAACAGTATCGCCATCTGAAATTTCTGGATACATTGAATTGCCTTTTACAATAACGCCGAACAATGTTGAATCACTGCTTTTCGGAACGGCGATGTAATCAACTATCTCTTCCGACACAACCCACTTCTTTTCGCCTGCATTTACATGAGCATACACAGGAATATTCATAAGAGGAATTGATTGGCTTACTTCATTCTCACCGGATGTTTTACCTGTCATCAACCATTCAATATCACAACCCAATCCACGCAATTTACTTTGCAATAATGCACCAGGTCTCTGTTTACCGTTCAAATATTTATTCAAATTTTGAGACGACATATCTAACGCTTTTGAGAAATTACTCATCGTTAAAAAATTTTTTTTCCCAAAAGTTCTCAATCTCTTCGATATTTCAACAATTTCATTCAATAGTAAAATTAGTTTATTTTTGTGCTTGACAAATGTGTAAAAATAGTTTATACTTGCATTAAAGAATTAAACAAATATATGTAAAACTATGACACAGAAGCAAAGCAATAACATTCAGCCATCTGGGCAGTTAAAAAACAAAGTAAAAATGAGCGGTATTAACTTAATCGTTATTGCCGAACGTTCGCAAATTCGTTACCCACGCTTACGATCCTTAATCAATGGCAATGCCAAGATGTTATATGACGAGGGAATCGCAATTGAATCGGCGTTACAGCAATCCTTATCTGTTGTTCGATCATCATAAGCAATCTACGTAGTGCGAAAATTATCCGCAGTAATAAAAACATATAAAATTATCATCGGGAGGATGATCACATGCCAAAGACAAAAAAGAAGAAAATTTTGCAATACAATGTGAATCTTGCATCGAATCAGCAAAGCGCGAGGGTGGCATGAACAATCCGAAGCTTGCATCGCTGAACGCATTTCGCAAAAGCCAGCGATGGACGGTTGTAGAATTGTTTTCATTAGCGCGTGTATTGCAGTCGCAGCGGGTGCCGAAGCGAGTAATTATGAAACGAACATTTACCGCGCACAGCAGAGAGATATATGAACAGCTCTGCGAACAACATGGCGAGAAGTGTTCCCATTGTTCCCGAATTCCGCCGGATATACGTTTGTTTATCGCAACAAAGAACGGAAAACCGATACTGCAGAATATGACGACGAAAGAGACGCGATTGCTTTGTTTTCGATGTTCACGGTTCTATTTGGCAAATCCTAAAAAACAATTACCAAAGGTAACGAAATGAAAACCTACGGAGAAAAAGCGACACGGCAATCCAGAGATTTCAAAGCCGTATTGCACGAAACGATAATTGAGCAGGAAGAAAAGGTAAAACAGGATTCGCTTGCATATTACATGAACATTCAGCAGTCGGTCATTTCCGAATATCTCAATCCGGACAGCCAAAGAAACCTTCCTGCATTCCAACTTAAAAACCTTCCAAAAGAAATTCGCATTCCGTTGATCAACTACCTTGTTGAAGATTTGAATATCCGAACCGTGAATATGGTACACGTTGGCAAATTGAACGGACAGATCGATGATGAAATACTTCTTATGGCAATACTCGAAGGTGAGCTTGCCAAGATGAAGGATGAAAAGCCGGAGAAGTTGCAGAAGATTCTTGACAAGATGGAAGAAGTGATTCACAAACTGCGCATGGAATTATTGTTGAAGAAACAATGATCACTCCGGAATACATATCGGCAGATGAAGCGGAAGCAATGACATCGGTCAGTGCGAAATCGTGGAAGCGATATGCGATTGCCGGAACGATAGCATTTTACAAACCGGAGAAGAAATATTTATTCAAGGTAGCGGATGTTCGAAAGTTTATGGAAACAAACAGAACGGAACAGTCATTTGTGATACAGTTACGAAATGCGGTGAATCAATAATGATGGCGCAGGAAGAGTTTAAAATATTTATTCAGCAGACTTGTCCGCACTGCAAAGGAACAAAAGGTGCAATGATATTTGACGATGAGTTAGAGCGGGAAGAATATCATCCGTGTATTTGGTGCGAGGGTAAGGGAACTGTAAAGGAATGGATAGGAATAGAAGAATTTGCAGAGAAATTGTCGGTTGCGCTTTACGGTAACGAAAGCGTTGAGGATGTCCACGCATCCGAAACTCGACCAGCCGGCAGCAATGGTTCAAGCACACCGTGAACCTACAGCGACACAACGGATGCAGTCTCATACATGATTTCCTATATGTGGATGGTTTGCGGAAGAGAAATCTTCCGCAAACCGCAAACTCAGTTACCGCACTGACCTAATTACTAACAGCGGAAAATGCGGGTGGAATATTTTGAATGCGATTCTTAATGGACACCCGCAGCAGTCTCTTGTAACACACTCCGCGCCGTGCCGGACCAAATTAACAGCACGGCAAATTTTAATATGAACGCAGACGACGTAAAAAAATATTTTACCGTGAAAGAAGTATCCGAGCGTTGGGGTATATCTACTTCATCAATTAAGCGGATGTGTAAATCGGGAGTGCTGCAATCGCTGAAAATATTTACCAGCAACCAAGCGCAATTCTTGATACCAATAGACTGGCTTGAGAATTTTGAGATAAAGAATACATCCGGTGGATTTGGCATAGAAATTTTGAAACGAAAAAAGCAAACGGTATGAAAAAACGATATCCGCAGCCGGACTTATTCACTGATGAACAGCGCCGCTACTTGGAAGAAGCGCGACGAGTGGCGATGCAAATTGCATACGAACAGGGGTCGGTAAGTGCGGATGATGTGCGGGAAAAGTTCCCAACGGTTGAAGTGCTGCACCGGAACGCAATCGGCGGATTATTTAAGACACAAGATTTTGTGCATCGGGGATTTAAGAAAAGCTCAACACCATCACGCAAGGGCGGGATTATCTGCACGTATGGATTGAGCGAAACGGCGGAACAGTTTCTTCGGAAACAATTCAAACGAAAGGCGGAACTATGCCAATCATAGCAGTGATACTTGTCGTTGCAATCGTTTATGTGGGAACATGGAGTATCGCGGCAATCGGGAAACAAGCTGATGCCGATATGCATGAAGCACTTTGGGAAAAAGAAAATCATGAAAAACATTGAATGCGAATACGACAACGGCGCACAGTTTCCCGTGCCGATTGTTGTGAGAAGCGATCTTGAAACATTTCCGAAAGGAACGCCGATCGACATCGGGAAAATGATATTACTGTTGAAAAAAGGATGTTCAATTCTTATCACACCGAAAGGAAAAGCCAATGAAATGCGCTAATTGTGGAATTGTTGTAACAGGTGAAGTAAAGCTCTGTTCGGTTTGCAGCGCACAATTTACGGAACAGGGAATTACTGATGCAGATGTCATTGCAAAATCGAAAGAATTCCAGGAACGAACATTATTTCTTCCGATTGCGCAGCAGATCGCCGCGAAGATGATGCAGCGACCGGCAAGAGATGTGCAGGTGCGGTAATGGAAGAAATCGGAAAATTTGTTTGGAATTACAAGATACCAATCATCATTGCAGCAATCGGGATTGGTTTTATTCTTTCCGCTTTATTCAATAAAGAGCCGATCAAATCCATTCAGGCATTGAACGGAATTGATGAAGAGGCGAAAAAGTATTTCAACGATGAGGATGATTTTCCGGACGGTGCAGGATTTGTATGAACAGACTCACCGTTAAACAGATGTGGATTCTCGCACACATGAACATGGATTTTATAGGATGGCAAATAGCGCCAAAAGGGAATTTAATTACGGCTATTGATCGGCAGAATAACGGTGCAACATATTATTTTCCTGCTGATGCGAAGGTTGGAGAGATAGCGATGCATATCTCTGAAAAAAGGGAACAGTTCAAAAAGGGAAAACAGCAACAAACTTATGGTGAATCAAACGCAGAAGCGGTTCATCAATCTCCTCAACAAGATTGATTATTCGAAGCGTTTGTATGAAGTCTTTAATGACTTCTTTAATGAGTTCTAATTCAGTTAGTACCGAAAACAAGTTAAGAGAAGTTATGTTGCCCTATTACGAACAAGATGGAATTACTATTTATAATGGAAATGCCGAACACATATTGGATAGCTTTTCTTCCAAGCAATTCGATTTATGTTTAACCGACCCGCCTTATGGGATAGATTATAAATATGATGGCTATGAAGATACGGAGGATAACTTATTGAAATTGATAAACAATACTTTTGGCAAAATACTTAGCTCCAGCAAAAGGGTTGCTGTTTTTAGTGGCGTAAATAATATATGGAAATATCCGAAAGCTGATTGGACTGTAAGTTATTCTTGGGACACAACGGCAACTTATGGGGCTTTGGGCTATAACCAATGGCAACCAATTTTATTTTACGGCAAGGACATTAAGGGCTTCGGGAGCGTGAATGGAATAATTAAAAGCGATAGTATAAAATTGAGCGGTGGGGCAGAAATAGGGTTTTTGAGAACAGATAAAAACTTAGAACATCCTTGCCCAAAGCCCTTAAACATAATGAAAATTTTAATAGCAAGATTTACAAACGAAGGTGATTTAGTTATTGACCCTTTTGCTGGAGCGGGGACAACATTATTGGCTGCAAAGAGGCTTGGAAGAAAAGCGGTAGGAATAGAACAAAGCCGAGCTTACTGCGATATAGCAATAAAACGACTAAGCCAAATGGAACTTTTTTAATGGCAGAGGGCAACATAACGGATATGCAAATAAACTGATTGCGGTAATAGGAAATTAAACTTAAATGCAAGAACAACTTTTACATATTGAACCACAAAAACAAACCGATAATGATAGCAATTCAGATTTGATTTGCGAGTTATACGGTTTGGGTGCGGGCAAGTATAGAACCATTTTAATTGACCCGCCGTGGGATATTAAATTTATTGAACGTGAAGTAAGACCGAACCAAAAACTAACTTACAATGGAACAATGAGCATTGAAGAAATAAAAGCATTGCCGATTAGCACACTTGCTTCTGATGAGTGTGATTTATTTTTGTGGACAACACAAACTTATCTACCATATAGCTTTGATATTCTCAAGGCGTGGGGGTTCAATTATCATATTACTTTAACGTGGGATAAGAGGGATGGCTTGACACAATTTGGATTTCATAGAAGAACGGAATTTTGTTTATATGCTTATAGGGGCAAGCTTGGAATACAAAAAGAAGGGCAAGCTATACCGAGTAAGATAGAAGATATACCAGATTTATTTGAGGAAAAAAGCAAAATGCACAGCAGAAAACCGCAGATACTTTATAAATATATTGAGATGAAAACCAAGTCCCCACGCCTTGAGCTATTTGCAAGAAGCAAGCGTGCGGGCTGGGATGTTTGGGGAAACCAAGCACCCAAATCCGTATAACGATTATTAGTACACACAATTATTTATTTCAACAAAACAGGGAGAAAAATATATGAACACTCAACGAATTTTGAGTGATATGGAAAAAGAAATTTCATCAAGAGAGTTATCGCCGAGAACATTTGATTCTTACAAGGCAAGCATGAAGCATTTTTTCAAATATTTTTCTCACAAAGATCATCCGACACATATTTCAACGGCAGAATTGAAACAATTTTTGGAACATATCAAGAATACGGTTTCAATTTCATCAAAACGCCAATGCTTGTTTGCCCTTCAATTCTACTACAAACGTATTGAACACCTTCCAAATAAACTTTTTGGGATTGAAATTGAACGATGGGAAAGAAGAATCCCGCAAGTTCCGGCGTATGAAACAATTGCCAACCGATTAGCGATTATTACCGATCCTCAGACAAAAGCAGCGGCTTCACTTATTTATTCAACAGGAATACGGCTGATGGAATGCTGCAAGATCAAAACGAAAGATATTGATCGTGACAGAATGTGTATCTACATCCGGCGAGGGAAAGGCGGGAAAGATAGAATTGTGGCGATGGTTCCGGAATTGTTGGAAATACTAAAAATGCACTGGCAGAAACTTCCTAAAAATAAACAATCCTCTGAATATCTTTTTCCCGGAGAGAAACAAGGAAATTACATTTCTGACGCCACGATATACCGCATGATTAAAAAATCAATGAAAGTCAATCCACACATGTTGCGTCACGCTTTTGCAACACATCTTCTGGAAAGCGGTTCTGAATTGAAAATTATCAGTGACATGCTCGGACACAAACACATTACAACAACGGAAATTTACACGCACACATCATTGCACACAATGCAGCGGCAAAAAAATCTCTTGAAAGCAGCGTAATATCATGGAAGAAAAACAATCAACAAACAACGAAGAAGTAATTCCACCGGGAAAGGTGAAACTGAAAGACGGTTCAATTATTGATCGTGCCGATGTCTGCTTCAAATTAGAAGAGAATCCACACGACAGCACTCTTTTGAGAGATCATAAGGGAACGATTTACAAGCGGGATGAAAAAGGAACGCTGCGAAGATTGACACCAAAGAAAAAAGAACGAATCAAATAATAACACGGGAGAAACACAATGAATACAATACAAGCGGTGAAGCTGAGTGAGCTTCATCCATCCAAAACGAATCCGCGAAAACATTTTCCGGAAGAGGAATTGAAGGAACTTCAAGCAAGCATTACCGAGAACGGATTGCAGCAAGCATTGATTGTGCGGAAAAATTCAAAAGGGTATGAAATCGTAGACGGTGAACGACGATACCGGGCATTGAAAGCTCTTAGCCATGATACCGTGCAAGTAGAGCTGAGAGATCTGACGGATGCAGAGGTGTTGGAATATCAATTAATGACATTCCTACACAGAAAAGACATCACACCGCTTGAAGAAGCGAACGCATATTCGGAGCTATCTACAAAAGGATTGTTGCCGGAACAGATCGCAGCAAAGGTCGGGAAGCCGGTGCATCATGTTGTGAGAGTTTTGCGATTGCTCAAACTCATTCCGGAAGCAAAGAAGAAATATGAAGAAGGGAAACTTCCCATTGGTCATGCAATGGAGATCTGCCGATTGCAGCCGCAGGACCAGGAACGTGCTGTAAAATATATTTTTGATTTCGACCATCTTGGAATGAGTGAGGTTGTTTCAATCAGTCACTTGAAAGACTTCATTGAAGATGAAATCCATCTGGATTTACGGAAGATCTCTTTCAGTAAAACAGATCCGAAACTTGTGGAAAAAGCGGGAGCGTGTACCCATTGTGTGAAAAGAACCGGCTTCAATGTCGGGTTATTTCCGGACATCCAACAAGCCGATACCTGCACAGATCCCAAATGTTTCAAGGAAAAGGTTGAAGCACATATCGCGCAGGAAAAAGCACGATTGAAAGAGAAAAAGGAAAAGGTTGTAGAGTTCACTCCGGAATACACCAAGCCGGCTGATCACCCGCATGCTATTACCACACGCAGTTACAAGGAAGTGAAAGGGAAACCGTGTAAATATGCTGTAAACGGTATTGCGGTTGCCGGTTCCGATCGCGGGAAAGTAACATTGATCTGTAACAATAAGGAATGTTCCAAACATTGGGGAAATGATTACCGGCATGATCAGGCGGTAGAGAAGAAAACTGAAAAGAAAAAATCTCCCGAACAATTGGAGAAGGAACGCATTGCGAAGTTGAAAGAGGAAATGAAGCAAGAGAAGGAACATCGATTTATTGAAGAGGTGAAGGATGCGCTCCCGAGCTATGTTCCCTCAGTAGCAAATAAAACACTGTACGCCAATATCCTTGAAGCGTTCATGACCGACTGGGATATCCGACAAGATCTTGCCGATGCAATGAAGCTCAAAAAAGGAACGAAGCTCGAAAACCTCCCGCCCAAAAAATTGATTCAGGGATTACACCTTGGATCGTTTCTTTTCCGGTTTAACAATTCAAATGAAGAAGAAAAATTGATTATGCAGATTGCGAAGGAATGGAATGTCGATACTGCAACAATCAAAAAGGACATCCATAAGATTGTTGAGCAGGAATATGCTGAAAAATTGAAGCCACAACAATCGATGGAAACAGCTACGCCATCCGATCTTGCATTACCGGAGAAGGAGGAAGAGGAATGAGAGCGAAAACGATCAATCGAAGTTTCGACTTTCCACTAAGTGATCAACGTCTTGCGGAAATTGCTTTGGAAATTGCGAACAACATGGAGAAAGTGGAAAAACTTGAAGATGGTTTTGATGCAGCGAAGGAAGCAAAGAAAGAAGTTCCGGCATTGCTGCAGCACGTTCGTGAACTGAGTCACTACATAAAACAGGCGCAGAAAATAAAGTTGTGATCTGCACGATTGAATATGACAAGCCGGAACCGGGATTGAAGCAAATAGTCCGCAGTGATACCGGTGAAATTGTGGACACAATGGAAATGACCGGTGAAGAAATGCAAGGTGAACTATCAATCGGTGAGAACGGCGATCTGCAGTTACCTGATCCACCAAAAGAAGAAGGAAATACGGATGAGTCTCCGACCGAAGAATGATGTGTATTCCAATGATAAATCGAGTGCGCTGAATTCAACAAAAGCGCAACTCGATTTTATCCGGGCAAATATGAAATGGCTGGCAAGAGTTGATAAAAATGGAACGCATGCAAAATTCATTCAGGAAGTTGGTCCGGTAGAAGGGATGCAGGATTGGGAACGAGCGAAGATAGAAAAGATTTATGAAATGGTGTGGAAGGGTTACGAGATGCCGGCAGTAAACGAACACGTTGACAAAAAACGAAAAGGATTGAGGTATTAAATGATTAAGAATTACAATCAGACGTTTTTTGAGCGTTTGAAAGAATCAAAATTCAAACAACACAGTGCTTTGCGCTCGGGCGGGATTTTGAAAAACAAATGTTCAACTTAAAAACAAAATTTGATATGAAAAAAGAATGTTCAATTAACCAATGCACCCCGCCTGACGCAAAACACTTGTTGGCGGATAGTGCTTTCGTAGAAGGTGATAAAATAGCTTGGTCAGCTATTGTCAACGGTAAAGTAGTTCGTCTTAAAGGTGATGTTTCTTCAATTGTTGGCGAAACTATGTGTTGTATCGGTAAATGTGTTGCAACTGGTAACTGGTGGCGTGATTATGTTTCAATTCACGACAAGTCTATTAGTCGGTTGTAGCATTTCCGCCAATGAATATCCAAAAATAATGTCTCAAATTCGTATGGAAGCGGAAATTCCATAAACTAAGTTATTGAATAATAAAGCAAATATTAAGTAGACCTCTTATTTACTTTGTAGTGCGGACATAATTAATTGAATCTAAAAGACTTAAAAAAAACATGGGACAGAAAATAATATCTCACCTGATTACAAAAGTAGAGTTCCAATCAATGTTTGCAATATATTTTCTGATTTGTATCTACAAAAAAATAAAGTCTCTATATATATACACACACATGAATGCGTTTGCATACATGAACATTCATCTATCGGAACACCATGCCACGCGACAAGAACCTAAGAAAAAAATATTACCAAGAGCTTTGTGAAAGAGATGGTGAGCGGTGCAGAATATGTGGAAGGACACAACCCGAAGTATACTTGGAAGTCGATCATAAAAATGGAAAAAAGGACGACAATCACCTTGAGAACCTTCAGTTATTATGCCGGAATGATAACAGAAAAAAGAATCCTCGAGGAAAAGGAAAAGGGAATATTGTAAAACGCAGAGTGATCTCGCTGCAGTCATTTAATGAGATCATGGACAGCAGTCGTATGTCTCCGGAGATGGCAAAGAACAAACAAGCGGAGCCAAAATTCAGGCATTGGTTGTACAGAAAAATAAGTGATAACGGACCAATGACAGTGCAACAAGTTGTAAACTCCGGTGCAGAATATGCAGGATGCAGCACCCATGCAATAAGAACAAACTATCTTCCTAAATGTACTAGTGAAGAAGGAATATTCAGGATATATCATGATGAAGAAAAAGGGAAAAATTTGGTTGCATTCAGGAATGCAGAAGCGATCGGAGTATTTGCAGATGCTATTGATGTAGAAATACTTGATGAAAGGAACGATTAAAAATGCCTGATTTTACGCTTAAATCTGTGGAAGAAGCCGCAATGAAAGCTGCTGTATCTGCACTGAACAAAATGGCAAAGCGTCTTATTACAGTTATGTCGCGCCGATTGAGAGAGAAGTATGATATCAAGAAACGTGATCTTGATGCAAACTTCTCTATTCAAAAAGCTACAGCAAAGAATCCAATTGCAGTTCTTTTTGTTTATGGTGAGCGAATATCTTTATCAGCATTCAATCCCAAGAAAACAAAGATTGGCGTTCAAGTAACTATAGTTCGAGGTAAGCCGGTCATGATCAAGGGAGTATTTGTAGGGAGAAGAAAAGTAGGATCACTTGGATCAATTGGCAGTAAAGATGTATTTGAAAGAAAAGGGAAAGAACGATTACCTATTAAATCTGTAGCCGGACCAAACATTGCAGATCTTGTACGTTCCAAAGAAATCACTGAATTAATTACAACAACATTTAACATGGACTATGAGAAGTTATTCCAAAGTGAGTTTAAGTATTACAGTTCAAAGGTCTAGCAGGAGCTGAACGAGCGAACTGCAGCACGTATGCTATTCGTACAAACTATCTACCTAAATGCAACGGGAGAACAACAATGAATAAAAACACTGCAATCATTGGGGAAATATTCAATAACTGGAAGGTTATCAATTATAACAAAAGCAATAGTAATGGTGATGCTTTATGGAATGTTCAATGCGTTACGTGCGGTAATATACATCATGCCCCAATGAAAGTTGGTCAGTTTAGAAACGGTAGGCCTAGATGTTTTACATGTCGTCCAATAAAAATCAAACATACGATGTCGCAAGAGCAATTGAATAAATGCAGGCATGGATTAAAGCGTAAATACATTAAAGAATATTATGCTTGGCAAGGAATGAAACAACGTTGTTTGAATCCTAATGACGCTAAATATTATTTATATGGTAAACGAGGAATTACAGTATGCGATAGATGGATAGATTCATTCAAATGTTTTCTCGATGATGTTGGTCCAGCACCAAGTAGAGCACATTCGATTGATAGAATTAATGGCAATGGTAATTATGAAAAGAACAATGTTCGATGGGCAACGATTGAAGAACAGAATTCACATCTTGCTCGACATTGATAGGTTCTTCCTACGTTTTTGAGATCGGGTGCGTCTCGACCGCAAAAACTTTTTAGTCACAACAAAAAAAATCACCCATTCCGTTCCATAAGCATTTTGATGAAAAATTTGTTGACATATTTCCTTATGAGTATTAAATTACCGCTGTCTGAAATACAAAGCGGTATCCCGCTCCCGTTGAAAGCGGACTTTTTATTTTTACGGGACACAATTAATTGGGACAACTCTCCCGTTTCCGCGAGGAACGGGGTGCTTCTTTGTAGGCACAGACAAGAGTTGTCCCGTTTTTATTTTAACCGTCTAAACTACAAAGGAGGCACTATGCCTAAAGCCCGCAATTTCTCTCCAAAACGAGTTGCAGAAGTACTGCATAAACTCGACATCATAGAAATCAATCTCAAATCCGTCTGGACGGAGTTGGTAACCGGAAAGCGGGAGCCATTTTCAATTTCCACAAAAGAAAAGGTGCTCAATGCTCGGATCCAAGCCGAAGAAATTCAGCAGATGTTTGGAAGGAGAGTGATATAATGGGAGATGCAAGAAAAGATTTAACCGGAATGCAATTCGGAAGATTAAAAGTAATAAAATATCATAGCACGAAAGGGCGCAATGCTCATTGGCTTTGCAAGTGTTTTTGTGGAATAGAAAAAATTGTGAATGGAGTCAAATTAAGAAATGGACATACGAAGTCATGCGGTTGTTTACAAAAAGAAATCGTTCAAACATTGTTTCAAAAACATGGTGACACAAAAAATAAAAAACCAACATCAGAATATAGATGTTGGGATGGGATGATCCAACGATGTTATAATCCAAAGTCGGGAAGTTTTCAATATTACGGGGCAAGAGGAATTAAAGTATGTCAAAAATGGAAAAAGTCATTTGAAAACTTTCTAAAAGATATGGGACGAAAGCCAACAAGAAATCATTCTATTGATCGCATTAATCCCGATGGTGATTATGATCCCGATAATTGTCGTTGGGTAACACATCATGATCAAAGAATAAATCAAAGACGCATGAAAGTAAATGCCTGAAGAAAAACAAAAAAAACTCTTAACACAACAACAATTTCAGTCAGTATTCGGATATGAATTAGGGGAAGTCCAGCGCCTTTTAAAATTCGGATTACCTCACGAAATCTTTTCCGGAAAAAAGTATTACGATCTTATTCATGTAGGTCAATGGTTGCGCTCACATTGGATGGCGGGTTATCGTTCATTGGAGCAAATGGCAGAATTATTTGGCGTTGAACCGCGCACAATCACAAAATTTGTGAATGAATTCGGAATGCCAAAAGTGGCAAACGGACTCTATCGAATCAAAGATTGCGTTCAATGGCGGGAGAAATATCTCAACAAAAAGATAAAAGAGATATTAGCAGGCGGTGAAGGTGGATTATCGGCACGTCAGCGCTTGAATAAAGCGAAAGCAATTCGTGAAGAATACAAACAAGCACTCGATGAACGTACACTCATTCGCATCGATGAAGTAATGCCGGTATTCGAAGAAGCATTAAAAATAATGAAACAACGCTTAACAGTGCTTCCGCGTCGTGCAGCGCCGATGATGGAAGGGACCGAAACAAACGCAGAGCGCGAAGAAATTTTACGGAATAATATCAATGAGATCCTTACAGAACTTGCCGGAACTCCGGACGCCCTACGCAGCGTGGCAGAATCTGCTCGAGAACATTTTGCCGAAAGTATTTCAGATGTTGAACCCGCCCAGAAAAATGACAGTAACAGAGTGGGCAGAAGAAAATCGGCAAATGGTAAGCGAAAGCGGAGCGCCCGAACCGGGAAAATATCGAAGCGATCGCGCACCGTATCAAAGTGAGCCGCAGAATGTTTTTCTCGATCCATCGATTGAAGAAATCACATTCATGTGGGCGTCGCGCCTCGGTAAAACCACGATCATTGAAAATATTCTCGGCTATTCAATCGATCAGGATCCGTATCCGATGATGACGATTCACGAAACAGACAAGAAAGCAAAATATTGGAGCAAGATATCTTTGCAGCCATTGATTGATGCCTGCCCGGTATTGTATGGAAAAGTAGCCGATGCAAAAACACGATCCGGAGATAACGAAATACTGATGAAAACATTTCCATTAGGATATTGGGTTGGCGGCGGAGCGAACACGCCGAACACATTTCGCGGATACAATGCGCGTTGTGTAGCGTTCGATGAAGTGGATGGCTATCCGCCGAGTGCCGGTCAGGAAGGTGATCCGATAGATCTTGGAAGAAGAAGAGCTGCAAACTATCTCAATCGAAAATTTATCTACACCAGCACTCCCACAACAAGGGAAGTATCACGGATAGAACAATTGTGGAATGAATCCGATCAACGACATTATTTCGTGCCGTGCCCGCACTGCGGAGAAATGCAGATACTGATATTTGGTCCGCGCTCGCAATTCGCAAAGTACACAACCGGATACCTAAAATTCGATACCAAAGGAAAAGAAGTAAAACGTGCAGTCTATGTATGCACGGCGTGCAAAAATGAGATTGCGGAGAAACATAAACTGTGGATGTTAAAGCGCGGCGAATGGCGAAGGATGCGCATGGAAGTAAAACATCATGCAGGATTTCAACTCAATTGGTTATACTCGCCGTGGGTATCGTGGCGGGAAATCGTTGCAGAATTTTTGAAAGCAGAAAAGCGATCAGAAAAATATCAAGTGTGGGTAAACACAGCGCTCGGTGAAACATTTGTCGATACGATCAATCACCAATTCGACGACGACGAGCTGATGAAACGCCGGGAACAATACGAAAAGATTCCTGCCGGCGTTGTGATCATGACAATTGGTGTCGATGTTCAAGATGATCGTTTGGAAGCAACGGTATGGGGATTCGGCAAAGGTGAAGAAATGTGGTTCATCGAACACGGAGTCATCAGCGGATCACCGGAAGACGAAACAACGTGGAACATGCTCGATCAATTCATTCTCAAAGAGCGAAAATATGAGAATGGTTTTATAGCACGATATGGTAAAGTCGGTGGAATACTTGCTGTTGCAATTGATACCGGCGGACATTATACCGGACAGGTCAATGCGTATGTAGCACATCGAAAAGCGCATCGATTTCTCTCCATCAAAGGTGCATCGCGTCCGCAAAAGGATTTTGTTGTCATCACACGCACAAAGAAAAAGCGGTCACAGCTCATACTTGTAGACACATTTCAGGGAAAGAAGAAGATCTATCACCGGTTGACGGTGAAAAGAGAAATTGACGACGAAAAACGTCCTCTCCCGACACCGCAATACATGCACTTCAATATGTCCTGTACGCGTGAATGGTTTGATCAATTGATAGCGGAACAGATAAAAATAAAAAAGGTCGATGGACATCCGAAACAGGTATTCGAATTACCGTCCGGAAAGCGCAACGAAGCTCTCGACTGTGCCGATTACGCTCTCGCTGCACTCCACGCAATTGTTCCCGGCGGAAGCAAGAACATCGATCCATTCATTGACCGGCTTTCAGACACATTACGATTCAAAATGCAATCGGTAGTCGTAACAGAATCGGGAGAAAGTGAGAACGCACCGGAAGCGCAGATGCAGCCAAAATTTCAAGCGCAGCCGAAGAAAAATCGCATCGATCAAATAAAGATTAAAATATAATGAGCGATCTTAATCTAAAAAAAGAACATATTTGGTTTACGGAAAAAAACTCTCAACTCTTACGCGATTATGCAGACAGAACGAATACCAATGTCACACATGCTGCCAATAAATTAATCAGTATGATCGCGAAAATGGAGGAAAAAATCGAAGTCACACTTAAACAGACGGAAATTGAAGTGAAAGAGAACAAGAAACCGTTGCGGTTTAGGAAAAACATGTCATTTTCGATAAAAATTTGAGAGCATTATTAAAAATTTTAATATTTGAATTTCAAATTTATGGTGATGGACAAAGATTAGGTTTCAACACATTTACAGTTATTCAAGATGATCCATTGAAGTACGACAAACCGTTGTAACAATTCTACCCGCTTCGGCGGGTTTTTTATTTCCTCCCGTTTCCCTAAACAATTCCACTTTCTCATCATTCATTTTGAAGTATTTTGTAGTATACAAACTAATATAAATATGTTAGTTTTGTAGTGAACAGTTTCTCCCTGTTTGGCGCGGAGTGGACGATCTCCTCCCGAGTCGCCCACACTCCGCGATCTTTAACAGGACAAACGAGAATTCACAACAAAACATAATGCAAACCTCAACAGAAAAACCAACAACATTCCGCACCGGTGAAACCGTAAAATGGCAGGAAGCAGATTATGCAGACTTCCCGCAATCCGATGGATGGCAGCCGAAATACACGATCAGCGGAGCTGAAGGATCAAAGGAACTTGTTGGTGCATTCGCAGACGGATCGTGGACGTACACACTGACGGCAGCGAATAATGATCTTCCGGTCGGTGACTATGTTTTGTACGGCGTAGCGGAAAAAGGTACCGGTGCATCCAAAGAAGTCTATCCGCTCAACGCCACAGCAACATCACTCACGGTGATGCTCGGACTTGCTACGGCAATTGAAACAGAGATTCGCACACACCCGCAAAAAGCAATTGCACTGATCGAAGAACTCATCGAAAGTTTTCTCACGGATGGAATTCAATCTGCAACGATTCTCGGTCGCACATATACACGCGAAAACTTGAACGACCTCTATCTATTACGAAATAGATACAAACGACAGGTGAACGGTTCACCAATGAAAACAATTCCGGTGGAATGGTGATGAAAATTCCTTGGTTCGGAAAATCTCGGAAAGCAGCGCAACAAACAAAACGAACGAACAACGGTCGGTCGTTCGAAGCAGTACAAATTAATCGCCTGACAAAAGATTTTTCCGAAATGAACGCATCCATCAATGCGGATATTCGTGCAGGCGGTGATCGTCTTCGTAAGCTCGCCCGGCAAATGTATGAAAACTCTTCACACGCACGCCGATGGGTAGATTTGTATGTCATTAACGTGATTGGAGAAAACGGACACATACTGCAATCCGATATAAAAATTCCGGAAGAAGATCCGACAACGAATGAAGTGATTGAAGTATCAGACGATGTAAAAAATAATCTCATCGAAACAGCGTGGGCAGAATGGTCGAAAGCGGAACAGTGTTCGGTAACGCAGATACAATCATTTGCAACAATGCAGAAAATATGGGCACGTCACAAATCCCGCGATGGAGAAATATTTATTCGTCGTGTAATCGATCCGTCGTCAAAGTATGGATTACGATTGCAGACAATTCCACCGGAACTCATACCGGAAAGTTACAATGAGATATTACCGAATGGAAATACAATCTTGTGCGGAATTGAATTTAATGAATGGCGTAAACCGGTAGCGTATTACGTCAGTAAAAATAAGGTAGCGCAGGATATGTGGGGAGTAACATCAATTGCAGGAGATCTTGAACGTATTCCGGCATCGGAAATGATTCATTGGTTCGATCCGGATTTCTCGAATCAATCACGTGGATATACACGCATGGCAAATGTCATTCTGATGCTCACGTGGTTGAAGGATTACAATCGAGCATCAGTATTAAATGCAAAATTCTCTGCGCGGAAACTTGGATTCTTGCGCGACATTACACCGGAAGATCCATCAGAGACATTCAGCAGCGATAAAGAATCAAGTGAAACGACAGAGAGTGCAGATGGACAAACGCAGTCAACGCAAAATCGTCCGGCAGTATCGGGCGAAGAGTTGACATTCACGTATATCGGAAATACACAGCTCGAAAAGTGGGATCCGCAATATCCGCACCCGCAGCATGAAATGTTCAATCGGGTTGCACTCCGCGATATCGCCATCGGGTTGAATGTAGCGTATTGTTCGCTGGCCGGAGATTACAGCAATTCCACATGGTCAAGCGCACGCACAGAGTTGGATGTTGAACGTAACAACTGGTTGCATGAACAGCAGATCATGATTGATACCGTTGATACAAAAATATTCACATGGTGGTTGGAACTTGCACTACTCAAACGCGCAATCGGAACATTTACTTTTCGTGACTACGACCGTCTTAACAAACCGTATTTCTACGGTCCGCGGTGGGAGTATATCAATCCGGTGGATGAATCGAATGCATTGCGAAGCGATCTCGAAGCGCAGTTCATTTCGCCGTTTGATGTTGCAGCAAAAAAAGGAAAACGTCTCGAGGATGTCTATCGGGATATCAATGCAGCGGCAAAATTGCGAAAGAAGTTCAACATCACGGAACCGACCTATGGAGCAACAGCGAACAAAGCGACAGGAATGGAACCGTCACAAACAAAACCGGCAGCTGAACCGGCAGCACAAGAACAGCAAAATGGAGTAACTGCAAATGCCTAAAAATATTTTGAAAGAAAAAGGAATCGAAGTTCGTGAGATGCCGGTGATGCCGGAAAGTTACAACGAACAAGACCACTCATTCGAAGTAATCGCATCAACCGAAACACCGGTGCAGGTCATTGATTGGGAACGTTGGGCAATCATTGACGAAGTATTGCTTGCAAGCGGAAGAAATCTTCCCGGGAATGCGGAACAAGTTCCGTTGTTAGATACGCACGATCGCTTTTCCGTTGAATCAATTCTCGGATCGGCAAGGGAATGGCGTACGGAAAAGAAAAATCAAACCATATCACGGATTGTCATGTCGAGCACAGAAGAGGGTGCAAGCGCGGAAGTGAAGATCCGTGAAAAACATTTGACGGATGTTTCGGTAGGGTATACGGTCAATAAATCGGTGTGGGTAGAAGAAAATCAATCTACATCGATCGAAGGAAAGACATTCAAAGGACCGATCAAGGTCGTAACGGATTGGACGGTGAGGGAACTGTCACTTGTTCCGATCGGTGCAGATCAATTGGCAAAGTTTCGCGGAATGCGTGCTGCCGAATTAGGGCTTCCGGAAAATGCTAGCGACGATGAGATACGAAAACAAATTCAGCAAAACAATCCACAACAAAAAAGAAAGGAATCTACAATGGATCCCGAATTAGTAAAACTGCAAGAGCAGTTGAAACAAATGGAAGCCCGCCTGGCAGTAATGGAAGTCGACAAGCAGACGGCAAAATCAGAATTAGAAGTTGCGAAACGCGCAGCGGAAGACATCAAAGAAATTCTTAGCATCGCAGCACGGTACTCAGAAACGCCCGGGGTGATGGAATTGGCAAAGGCAGCGGTGGAAGATGAGAAACGATCCGTGCAGAAGTTCACACTCGATGTGCTCGAGAAAGTTCGCACAGCTCCGACGCCGATTCCGGGAAAAGAGCAGGAGATTCGTGTTGACGGATCCGGAATGATGTCTTTCGGTGTAAAGCCGTGGCAGAAACGTGCAGTAAAATATCTCAATGCCACAACGCTTGAGGCAAAAGGGCAGAAAGAGCGCTCGGCATTATTGTTCACCGAAATTCGTACCGAAGTTTCAAAGATGTCCGACGTTCAAAAGAACGACGAACTTCGCGAAGCTGCACAAATGATTGTCAATTCCGGGCTTGGAAAGATGCAGCAATACCGATTATTGTCATCGTTATCATCCGCTGCCGGGGGTGCGCTTGTTCCGACACCGTTACTGGCAGAAGTGTTCATTGAAGTTGAAAAATGGGGAGTTGCGCGACGCTACTTCCGTCCGATCTCTATGGTTGGTCCGGGTGATACGTTGAATCTTGATTCGCTCACCACAGAAGCAATTTCATACTGGGTGGCACAAGGTGATAATATCACCGCTTCCGACGTTGCATTCGGTCAAACATCGCTCACCGTGAAAAAACTTGCAGCGATCACATCCTGGTCATCCGAACTGCCGGAAGATTCTGCGATCGCATTGCTTCCGATCGTGGTCGATTCGATTGCCCGCGCAATCCGCAAAAAAGAAGACCTTGCAGGGTTTATCGGTGATGGAACCGTGACATACGGATCGTTCACCGGTATGTTGAACTTTGCCGGGAAAGTGACAGTCATGGCAGCTGGTAAGACGGCATTTTCGAATGCTGACGCAGATGATTATCGCGCTGTTCGTGATTCCGTGAATATCGATTTCCGTGACGGTGCAATGTGGTTCTTGTCTCCCGAATCTGTTTCCGGTTTGGAAGGATTGAAAGACCTTCAGGGAAATTACATTTACCGCGCACCGGCAGCTGGTCTGCCCGCAATGTTGTGGGGATATCCGATTGCTGATTCCGTCGGTATCAACGCATTGACACAAACAAGCGCAGTTTCCACCAAGTTTGCGATCTTCGGAAATCCGCAGAACATCTTGATGGGAATGAAACGCGAGATTGAATTCTACGCATCGCGAGAAGGGATCCTGCAGAATGGCGCAGGAACGATCATTCTCAACGCACTGCAGGCAGATGCGGAGATTCTTCGCGCAACAGAGCGCGTTGGCTTCAAAGGTGTCCGGGCAAACTCGCTTGGCGTCTTAAAGACAGCTGCTGTCTGATCATCGTAGTAACCTGAGCGCTCTCACCGGCGCTCAGGAGTTTTACAATTCACTAAATCGATAACAAAATTTGGAATGAACATTATGGCAAAGCAAAAAGTAACTCTCGCGAAAGAATATCGCTTTATGAACGGAAAAGAAGTTGTTGTTATTCCGGCAAATAAAGAGGTCGAACTTGACGATGCACAGCTCAAGAATATCGACAAGAAAGATATCGTCACGGACGAAAAAAAGTAGCTAAGCAGAGAAAGTATTCTCTGCTCGACGAGCAAATTATCAATAAATAATTTCAGTCACGAATGTGACGGAAAGGAACGTATGAAAAGTAAATTTTTGATTCTTCTGCCGGTACTCATCATGGTGATGTTGTTTTCGCCGTTGGCGCAGGCGCAGACATCGAACTACGCGGATCCAAACGGAGTTCCGCAATATTTGTGGTATAGTCAAACCCCGAGCGATAATTCCGTATATCGCGGAAAGATTGACACGCTATCAGAAGTGCCGCTTGGCGGGTGCGCAGAATCTTTCCTGCCTTATTACGTGCAGCGATACGATGAAAGCAACCTTGTATTTCGATTACAAAGAACTCGGACGAACGACATGGACGGCAGGATATACCGATAGTATCATTGCTGAAAAAGATACGATCATAGAAATTCCCATACGAACATCGACGCTAAATAGATTACCGATCTTTTCAGGGAAATATCGTTTGAGAGTATCACAGCATAGTACAGCAACCCCGTCGGATTATGATTCAAGTTCAACGTACACACAAAAATGGATTTGGAAACCGTAAGGAGGAGCGGTGAATAACCGCTCCAATTTTTATGGATACAATAACACCATTTCTAACACATAACCCATTTGCAGAAACCGTTTCCATAACGCTGGAAGGTGAACAAGCAAAATCCGTGAGATGCATTTGGAATGAACCGTATCAACTGACAATTGTGCAAGGGGTAGGTTTTCAAAATAGTTTTCCAAATGGGTTATTTGCCAGCAATGATGTTGATGGAATAAATGATAAAGCAACAATGGTCCGTAACGGAGTAACATATTATGTCATGGAAGTGCAGCCGGACGGAACAGGAATGACAACAATTATTTTCTCAAAAGATTCGCCACAACAATAAAGTATGGCAGCGACCGATAAACGGCAATTAATTGTCGAACACATAAAAGCAACACTAACAACGATACGAACGAGTGCCGGATATTACACGAACATTGGTGCGAAAGTAACGGAAGGGAAAACAAATCCGTTTGACAGCGATCGTGTTGATGGTGTAGATATGATAGATACGAATGATGTCATTGTAACAACAACGGAATCGGAAGAAATAGAAAATCATTCCATAGAGATTACAATAAGGACAATTGCAAAATCGCCTCTCACACCAGAAGTAGCGCGAAAACAAATTGCGGATGTAAGAAAAGCTATGAAGGCATTAGAAAATGATGAATGGTGGATGCAAAATGTGACTCGCTGGAGCAACACAAGCAATACGTTCGAGATTGAACAGGCAGAAGTGAAAATCATAGGAACAGAGTTACAATTTACAATAGAATGCAATACACTTGCACTCGAGGAAAATTAAGAAATTTTATCAAATACTTTTTGAAAGGAAAACGCTATGCCTACCGGAACTTTAGGTCGTGATCGCAATAAATTTTCAAACAAAGGCGGTGGAATATTAAAGATTGAAGAAATTGTTGCGAGTGGTTCAGCACAAACAATGAAATTTCTTTCGTATCTCAATGAATCCGGATTGAACATCGATCCGCGCATGACTGAGTTTCGCGGGGAAGAAGGATTGTTATGGAATATCATTTCTTCAGGTGAAGTATGGAAGTGGAATTCCGTATTAGCTCAGGTTGGTGCGGACGAAATCAACTATCTGCGTCAATACGATAAATATTTTCATCTGTATTACAAATCAGCACCCCGCTTGGATGGTTACGTTCAAGAAATTTACATTCCGCTTGTGAAAATCACGTCTCCTCTGGATTTGAAGTTCAAGAACGAAGCGCGAAATCTTCCGGTAGAATTCACAGCATTATCACCCAAAGCTGCATTGGCGGTAACACCGAATGCTTTAAGTATTGTCGAAGATGCACAAGGAAACATTCCTTACGGCGTTATCTATGAATCCAACAATCCTGTCGGTGAAGTAACGACACAGGTTGGAACAATCTATTCCACAATTGTTTAATTCGTTCCCATAAGAAAGGAATACAATTATGGGATTATTACAAGCACGAAATAGATTCAGCACCAAGGGACTCGGCAATTTACAGGTTCGGGAAGTATATCCTACAAATGATGCTGAATACATCAATGCCGGAATTCTTGATCAGGAAGGATCCGAAATTCAAGATGTTGTAGATCAAATATCGATCTATGATGAAGAAGGAAAAGTGCAGGATGTCTTATTCGATAATGTAGGATCACGTTTTGTAACCAATTTGAAACAGGTCGGACTTGATGAATGGAACTATATTCGTAATGCGATTACAAAGCGGCACTCCATTCGATATTCCGGATTGATGAATCCAACTATCTTCCAATACTTTTGCTTTGAACAAGGGCAGATTATTCCAAAGACGGATAGAAAATTCAACGCAGATCAAAAATTGCCGTTTGAATATTTGGGAGTAAATAAAGATACGGATGGTTTCGAAACGCCGGATTATTACGTTGTGGAAACGCAAGGAAGAATTCGTGTAGAGAACTTGCAGTTCTGGCTTTCACCACGTCGTGTGGATTATCCCGGTAATGGCACAGCAAAGGTGATAGATGTTTCAGGATTTGCCCGGCATGGTGATCTGAATTCAGATTACTCGAGTATTTGGAAAGAAGGAACTCCAGACGCATTTCTCGAATTCGATGGTGTGAACGATCTTCTCAACTGTGGAAACATCCTTAACGACAACGGAACCAAAGATCGGCACTTTGAAATATGGATTAAGATTCCGGCTGCCGATGCGTCATCAGTGGTAATCTTCGGAAAGAAATCGGCTTATTCCGACGTAAGTGCGGGATATTATCTTGTTCGTAACTCTTCAAACAAAATTCTGTTCAATCTTGCCGATGGAACAAATAAAGCAGAAGCTGTTTCCGTTGCAAACGTGTTGCAAAACATTCCTACTCATGTGGCAATAACCATTGATCGCAATGGAATGATGCAGGTATATCTCAATGGTGCAGCGTCGGGAGTTCCTGTCTCATGTGCTTCAGTTGCATCGGGAAACAACAATGCAAATTTTCAAGTTGCAAATATCGCATCGCAATTCGGCAATCTCATTATGAGTGATATCAAAGCGTATGAATACTCTGCCGGTGAACTGCCATCCGATATTGCAACAATCATTCAGCGCCATTACAATGCGGAGAAGATGTATTATGGACTCTAAAGAAAAGCGATATGTCGTAGCTGAGCCGGAAACATTGAAGAAGTTATTTCCGAATTATACCGGAAATGATGTTCGTTCATCATTGGATCAAAAACTTTCCATCTATGAGGTAAATCTTACCGCGCAGGAAATTGAAAATCTTGAACGCCGGAACGATTGCGATTGCTTTACGCATGAAGAAATTCTCGGTTTGCTTAACGGGCCGGAATCGGCAGGAGTATGGTATCCGTTGCCGGGAGAATCTGAATCCAAAGAGGAAACGAATGAATAATAAGCATTACACATTCGAGAATTGCCCGGGTATCATCTGGCGTCAAAAAGAATTGACATACCCGCAGTTTGAAACGATACTCGACAATCTTCATGGCTTCATAAAATCGTTATCGTTAGATAATGATGAATTGATCGATGGAATTCAAAAACTGTTGAAGAATACATTGCCGGAACTTGTTGCATCACTTGTTCACCCGCACGCTGAAGGTTTCTTCAGGCGAATATGGAATTACATTCTTGTTGTCGCTTTACGAATTGATGTTAAACATCCGATCAAATACATGACGTTGACGGAAACAGCGCAGGTAGTGAACGATTTTTTTTTCTTAAATCAGCAATGGATGAAGAGCTTGAACGGTTCCGCAGAGTCGTTGGGTTCAGCGATGAAGGAAGCATTGAAAGTAGCGGGGATGGGGACGATAGCGGAATCCATTGGAGTGAAGTCATCTACATTCTCGCCGGAGGAAGAACCGAAGAAGCAGAGCGATTAAAACATCTTCCGGTGATGGAAACGATGAAGCTGATCATCGTGCAAGCAAAACATAATCAGCGGTTAGCAAAAGCAGCACAGCCGAAAACCAATAACGATCTTGAATATTTGCGTGATTATCTCACCTAAATGGCAAAACAAAAAGTAGAAATAGGTCAATTAAGCGTCGATTACCAGGAACTACAGGGACAGTTAAAGACTGCTGAGACGCTTGTAAAAACGTTGAAAAGCAATCTGCGAGATCTTTCCAATGTCAAGATCGATAAGAATGGTCAAGTTGTCGGTGGATTTCGTGCGCTTAACACGGAGCTTGATGTCACCAATAAGCAGATGAAAGCCGGGAAGGATCTCTTTCGTGATTTCTACAAAGAACAACGCATTCAAGATAGAACAACTCGAGAAGCAACGCAGGCGGTTGTTGGTTTTACAGTCGGTTTAGCAACGCTCATCAATACCGGCGGAGAATCAAATAAAACTGTTGAACGGCTTACGCACTCATTGCTTGCAGGAGTAACAGCAGCACAAGGCGCGGAATTTTCATTTACAGCAATTGGAATTGCCGGAAGAAATCTTGGTGGATCACTTGGTAAAGTGGCAACATTTTTATCGCAAAATGCCGGTTGGATGGGAGCAATTGTCGGGGTTGGCGTTGGACTGGTAACACTATTCAGACAATCAAACGAAGAAGCGAAAAAAGCGGCGGAAGAAGGTCTGAAGAAATACAATGAAATGCTGGATCGCATTGCAGAACGTATGCAGGATTTTACTCCGGAGACTGCAAAAGCTCGCAAAGATGCTCTGACACTCGAATTAAATCAAGTTGAAGCGCGTCAAGCTATCATGAAAAAATTGATCAATGCAAAAAAGAACGGCGAAAAAGAAATAACAATCACCGAACAGGAAGCCGCAAAAGCCGGTGTTAATGCAAATGAATTATTGCGATTCACCGCGAAACAATTAGATGATGAATATAAACGTCTTCAGGATCGAGCACGTGAGCTTGCAACAGAGTTAAATTCAATCCCGACATTTGTCACGGGAAAAAAACCGACAACAACAAAGGAAGATGCGCGGAAACAAGCCGAGGATGAACAAAAACGCAAAGAAGAATATGAAAAGAGATTAATGTCTCTTGCTGATCAACGTCGGCGTGCGGCAATTGAAGGGCGAGCAAAGGAATACGATGAGAATGAAAAACTTGTTGATCAAGAACTTGAAAAGGTAAAACTGCAGTATCAGCTTCACTCAATTTCTCTTGATGACGCCATCGCGCAACTGCAAGCGTTAGAAGCGCAAACAAATGAAGCAAACAAACGCTTAAAGATCGAAGCAATGATTGCCGATTTACGTGAACGCGATGCACAATTGCAAATGCAGCGCATGAACGAACAGCTCGATCAAGCGTCACGCATAGCATCATTATTACAGCGGGCATTCTCAAAATCCGATGATGATTTTATTGCAAAACTTGCACAGGCATTACAGATAGCGGTGAACATTGCAAAGATCATGAATAAGAAACAAGGCAGCGATCTTAACTTTGGCGATTATTTAGAAATGGGATTAAATGTTGCATCGTTTTTTGCCGGCATACCGATGTTTGCAAATGGCGGAGAGTTGACACGACCGCAATTGAGAATTGCAGGTGAAGCTGGTCCCGAATTCTACATGCCGAAAAGAACATTCTATGATGTAGCGCGGTTGGAAATCATTCCGAAAATGCTGAGTATGGCAAAGCGAGATCTTGTTCGCTCAACGACGGTAATCAATAACAATAACACGACAACGGCGGTGAAGCTCGATACATCAGATTTAAGAAACGAAATTGCTGCACTTGGTGATAGAATAACACTGATTGCCGCAGCAATTGAAAACATGCCGGCACCAACGGTTGCTGTCCACAATCCTGTTACACTTGGTGAGGCATTAAAAAGAGAAATGCCGGTGTATGAGAAATTCAAATCTGAAAAATTTATTGACCAATGAATGTTACGCTTCTCTTAGAAAATTATGAAGAGATAGATCTCATGAATCCGCCGAGATTGGATAGTGAATCGGATATCGTTCTTGCACAATCGCGAGAGCGGGATGAATTCAAGCGATCGGTTGAGGATGTGAAACTTGTTATTTCGGATATGGATAATAGTGTAAATTCAATATTCAAAAAATATTCCATTAATGCTGTTTGGGATGCGATTGTATCGGATAGTGAGCGCCAGCTTTACGTTGGAAGAGTTATCCGTCCTGTAACAGTTGAGGTAACGGATGAAAAGATATCGATACAGACATATTCTAAGAATAAGGATTTTTGGGAAGCAGCGAAGAAAACTTTAGTACGACCTGTATCGCAATTTATTAAACAGTCGGAAAATATATTTGGAATCTACACGACGGTTGAAACACTAATAAGTTGGAATTGTGATCGATTGAAAAACAACATTGGCTTTTCCGGGTATGCAATTAATGAACTATATAAAAATCGGAAAATTCGATGTATTGATGATTCAACAGATCCATCCATCGGTAATGATGGACGGTATAGTGACCTTGTTGCAAAGACAACGGTGTTTGATCTTCTGACAGCAATGTGCAAGTATTACAATGCAGAAATGTTTATCGATCCTGAAACAAATTTATTCACAATGAATAAACGCAATACGATTATCACATCCCGGCAATGGAATCTCGATGAACTTTTATTAGACGACGAACGGATTGAGATATCGGACACCGACGAAAAGAAATATGATTATATCCACTCATATTTTGCTTTAGCAAAACCGGTAACGGCAGTTGCAGCACAGGTAGCAGAAAGTGGTAAGTCAGGAATCAAAGCAGGGATTTATTACTACCATTGGTCATACGTAGTAAAGAATGGTGATATTGAAATTGAAAGTGAAGCATCAGTTTCGTCTGCACCGATCACGATTATCGATTCTTCTCAATTAGGGAAAACGTATGCAATTACTGCAACAATCCCGCTTGGTCCGTCCGGAACGGTAAAACGCAATTTGTATCGCTATGTATCGCCGAATAATTATCGCTTAGTTACGTCGATTGAAGATAACACCACGACACAATATATCGATCTGAAAGCGTCTTCTGAAATTGAAAATAATCAAAGAGCTAATTTTACTCCGGTAAACGGTGATATTTATTTTGCATACGATGAAGAAACCGGGAAGTGGACACGTTCCATATTACCTTCCGGTGGACAGGAAATCGATGGAACTGTTTTTGATATCGATCCACAATTAGATTTCCGAAATAGTGATGGTTCTGTGCGTGAAAAAAATCTTTCCGATACATTTGCATTCTTTGGACGAGAAATTGATCTCACGACATTTGCAAAACAATGGATCGATATGTTTATCACAAAGCCCAAAGTGAAATGTGCAGTAAGGGGTTTGCCGTATCGTCTTGGTGATGAATTTGTTTCGTATCGTCATCCAAGAATACCGGCCGGGAAATATGTTGTCAAGAAAGCAGATAATCATTTAATGCGTGAACGAACGAATCTTGAATTGATTAAAGTGATAGAACAATGATAAATTTTATCGCAGGCGAAGGGAAACCACGATTGATGCTGGAAAAAGATCTTCCGGGCGGTGTGATCATTAATTCACAAGTATCTAATCCGGGAATACTTAAAACAGGATCACGTCATCGCTTGCGAACCGGGCAAACGTTAAAAATTAGCGGACATACTGGAAGCACGCCGGACATTAATGGCAATCAAGTAGTTACAGTAATTGATCAATATACAATCACAATACCGGTTAATATATCTGTTGCAGGGTTCGGTGGTGGATTTGAATCTGTTTCCCAAATTTATGAAAGCACAGGTATAACAACTTTTGATTTGACTCATGCTTACGAAGATGGCAATCCGATATTTCCATTTGTGCAAATCAATCACCGTATTAAATCGTATCGCGTCAATGGTGATTTCATCTATACAACATTTGGGAAAGTAATTGCAAAAGACGTTGGAATTTTGACAATAGATGGATGGACGAACGGTATTCCGACAAATGGTCAAAAGATAATTGTTGATGGTTGGATTATTGATATTCCCCGATGCCAGGAAATGACAGAAACATTTGAACCCGATTATCTTATTCATTCTGTTTACAGTGGTGATGAAGGAAACGTTACCTTGACAAAATTTCGCGGCTATAAGTATGAATGTATGCTTGATTATTCAAAGTATGCACAGCCTGAAATGCTTATTGCAATCCGGAATATCCTCAATGCAGCACACAATGATAAAGTTGTATTGATTCCGCGTGTGGATAAGCAAGGATTGAATTACGAAGTGTATTTACGAAATCCATTTAGTCTAACTCGACATCAAAAAAAAGGATACAAAAAACCCGTCTTTGTCTTTGCCGGCAAAAGGAATGTAGAATTTTATAGCACCGGAAAAGGAATTGGGTATGACATTGGCACTGATGTCGGTTATGCAGGATCAAACTTTTAAGAGAAGGAAAATATTATGGCAGTAGATAAAACACCGAATTTTGGATTTAATACTTATGACGATCATGATGAACCCGGCACAGGTTCTAAAACAAATCCATCAAATGGGACAAACAATAATGCAATCTTAGCTGACGCATTATTGGCATTGATCCTGAATTCTGATGGAACGTTGAAGCAAAACATCATTGACAAAACAAATCTAAAAGCCACTGTTGCTGATGGAGTAACCATTGTTAAAGATTCGAGTGTTGGCTTAAAAGTAGTCGACGGTGTTTTTGATGAAGCAGGATCTGCAGCTAATGTGCAAACATTATTAAATACGCATAAAACAAGTAATGATCATGATGATCGCTATCTCACGATAGGTTATCTCTCATCGATTATTCGTACAACATTGGATCAAGTCATTGATGGAATTAAAACATTCTTAAAGAATTTGAGAGTAAAGGGAGACTGGCCGGCGTATGAGATGTATGATAGTGATGGCAATCCATTAGCAAGTGTGCGAGCAGGAAAATCATCCGGTAAAAATAGACTCGACATTATTCTCATTCAGAATGGATCTGCCGTCAATTTTCTTTCGATGTCCGAAGGCGGGAAAGTTCAAATGCTTGGTAAAGATTTAGCCACCGAAGAATATGTGCAGGCGAGAGTGAAGAGCGGAACGATGTTGCTTAATTCAAGCACGCCGTCAACGCAAGATACATCAAATTATACCAATGACGACTTTGTTATTCCAAACGGTCTCAATGTTGTTCGCGTTGTATTTATTTGGCAATGGTTTGGAGCTGAAGCTGATACGCAATTTATCACAGTTGACGTTGACCCCGTAACATTCCCTTATAGTGTAAGACATTTAAGAGCAAAATTTGAAAATACAAATGCAAATGGTGCTATACTGACATTAGCAGACATTGCAGGAAATACATTGTATCCGGTTTGGTCTGATGATACGTGGAAGGGTGCCGCTCCTCCGGCAATGAAACTTCATATTACGCTTGTTCTGGGGTAACATGAACTTTTACCAAATCCATATCGAAACGCCAACCGACGTTCAATCCTTACTTGTGGATGCAAAAGGCAATTGCACAATAAACTCAATTGTTTACAATGTTGGCGAAGAAGAAATATTACCGCTGAACGCGCTTACGTTACCTATTTCACTAACGGCGGGAAAGAAACTACTTTTGTTCGATTCGCCGGTGCAGGCAAGTTACATCGAACTGCTCGGAACTAATTTAGAAAACATTCAGGGCGTTTCGCTCAACGATTCTACACTCGCAAAAAACCTTCAAGACCAAATAGATACCATTATCGCCGGTACTACATCATACACGCACACGCAGGATGTGCCGAGCGATACGTGGACGATTAACCATTCACTCGGTTACAATCCCAATGTAGCCGTTGTTGATTCTTCCGGCGCTGTTGTTGTGGGCGATTTGGAGTATGTGAGCATTTCCAAAATCGTAGTGAGATTTAACGGCGGTTTTGCCGGAAAAGCATATTTATCATAGGAGAATTAAATGAAACTACTAAACAATTTAGACCTCAATAAAAACGAATTGCAAAATGCGCGTCTGCAAAACCTCGCCTCAGCGCCCGGCAGTCCGGTAACCGGACAAATGTATTACGATACCGCCAACGATAAAATGGGAGTTAAAGGTGCGAGTGCGTGGAAGTATCTGTCAATAGAAGGACACACGCACGCCATCGCCGATGTGAGCGGGCTTTCGGCGGCGCTTGCTGGCAAACAGGATGCGAAAGAGTTTCTCACATTGCTGGGGAACATGAGTTCCTCTACTCCTGTCAACGGCGGCGGTATAATTTGGGCTTACCCAGGTGAATCCGAGGTAGGCTTTATCGGCGATGGGGACGTAAAATTAGATTTTACCTCATCGGCAAAACTTATTTTAGCAACAATCGTTAGCGCGGGAACATACACAAAAGTAACTGTTGACGCGAAGGGTCGCGTAACAGGCGGTGCATCTCTCGCCGCAGGCGATATTCCAAGTTTAGATTGGAGTAAAATAACTTCCGGCAAGCCAACAACGTTAAGCGGTTACGGCATCACGGACGCATCGCCGTTAAATACAACGCTTAGTGATGCGGCTGGCAGCGATACATTACCCGCGCCCGGTTCAGAAACGCTCGTTACCAAAATTCAAGCGCTTCGTAACAATGTAAAAAGCATTCAAAACAAAATCGGCGCGGCGAGCGGTATTGCAAGTTTGGATTCCGGCGGAAAAGTTCCGACTTCGCAACTTCCGGCGGCGGTTATCGGCGGATTGAATTATCAAGGAACGTGGAACGCAAGCACAAACTCCCCGGCAATACCCGCTGCATCTTCCGGCAATAAAGGATATTATTACAAGGTGGCAACCGCCGGAACTACCAACGTGAGCGGTATTACCGATTGGCAGGTCGGCGATTGGATTGTCTCCAACGGAACGGCGTGGGATAAAGTTGACAACTCTGAGATTGTATCATCGGTAGCCGGTAAAACCGGAGCGGTAACACTTACGAAGGGCGATGTTGGTTTAGGAAACGTTCCAAACGTGGACACAACAAACGCGGCGAATATTTCTTCGGGCACACTTCCTACGGGACGAATGCCTGCATACACAGGCGATGTTACTTCAAGCGCGGGCGCAACGGCAAACACAATAGCCAACGATGCTGTAACCAATGCAAAGCTGGCAAACATGGCGGCATATACCATTAAGGGGAACAAGAACTTCACCACAGCCGACCCCGGCGACTTGTCAATAGCAGAAGTTAAGACGATGCTTGGAGTGTTGAATAAATATGTGCAATTCGTCGGCGATGGCTCTGAAACAGTATTCAGCATTTGGCATAGCTTAGGGTCGAAAGATGTTGTGGTGCTGGTGTATGAACCATCCACAGGCAAACAGGTATTCCCCGATGTAATAGGAATGGATATAAACGAACTGTTTGTTTCGTTCGCCGTTGCGCCAACATCAAATCAATACAAAGTAGTTGTAGTGGGATAATATGAAAATATTAAATTCACTCTATATCGGAGGCAATCAGGTTACAGACGACAATGGGAATAT
>JACFMZ010000016.1 GCA_019455105.1 Bacteroidota bacterium
TTTGGTTAATGTATTTATTTTTTTAACCATTTACACAAATATTTTTATACTCCCAGATTTTTTAATACGGTTAAAACTTTTTGAAGCGCCAGCGCGCGATGGCTGAGAGTATTTTTTTCTTCTAACGTCATTTCGGCATAGGTTTTTTTCTGTCCGTTCGGAACAAACACCGGATCGTAGCCGAAACCATTTGAGCCGCGCGGTTCTTCTAACAGCGTTCCTTCAACTTTTCCTTCAACGGTGTGTTCAATTCCTTTTCCAACGAGTGCAATAATTGTGCGGAATTGCGCTCCTCTTCTCCACTTCGGCACCGCCAGCATTTCCCGCAGAAGTTTTTTATTATTATCGGCATACGTTGCATTTTTTCCCGCATACCGGGCGGAAAGCACGCCGGGATCTAACCGTAAATAAAAAACTTCCAATCCCGTATCATCGGCTAACGAGAGAATTCCCGTCGCGTGAAATGCTTCGCGCGCTTTCTTCAGTGCGTTGCCTTCCAGTGTCGGCTGGTCTTCAACCGTTTCCTGCAGCTGCGGAAAATCATTCAGTGACCGGACGTGAACTCCTAACGGCGCAAGCAGTGCCGAGAGTTCTTCAGCCTTATACCGATTGTGAGTCGCTAATAAAATTTCTTTCATACGATTCTCTGTGTTCGTGGAAAATATCCATAATAAAGATTAATTAAACTTGCCGTTGCGGTATATCCATTTAATAAAATAAGAGGAAGATTATCTATTCCGATTGCCTGAAGTAAAAGCATTGTTGACCCGACGGCATACAGCAATAAAAATGATTTTTTAATTAAAACTTTTCCTTGTTTAATAGTATCAATCGTCTGCGGAATCCAGCATATTGCCAGCGATACAAACCCGATATAACCGAGAACATCAAAAATCATAAGGCCTTTCTTTTTGTAATTAGTTTAGAAAAAATTTACCAACAATGAAACTGCTTTTTATATTTTGTTTTTAATACTCTTTTTTTATTTCACTTTTCTGCCATGCGTGAAATACCGCCAGTGCCTCGTCGCGCAGAAATTGTTCCGTCGGAATTTTTCGTTCATGAATTGCCCGCGGAAGTTCTTCGTAAATAAACAAATCATCAAACCCAATCTTTGCCGCGTCTCCCCTGCCGTTGGCAAAATATATTTTTCCCGGTCGCGCCCAATAAATTGCTCCTAAACACATCGGACACGGTTCGCATGAAGTGTATAATTCGCAGCCATCCAGTTGAAACGAGCCGAGAACTTTACAGGCTTCACGTATTGCCACAATTTCTGCGTGCGCCGTCGGGTCGTTTGAAGTTGTTACGGTATTAACGCCTCGCGCAATTATATTTCCGTTTTTCACAATTACGCAGCCAAACGGACCGCCGTTACCGCTTGCAACATTTTCCATGGAGAGGCGAATTGCTTCGCACATAAATTCTTCTTTTGTCATAAGTTACGGTTGGAACATACTATAACGAATTCTTGATAAATCTTCATTCGGTTTGGGTTTACGAAATACGAATAAATGTTCGTGCATTATCAAATAAAACTGATAACTTTTTGCTTTCCCTTTCCAACGATTTCCGTATTTAGTGTTATGTTGAGTTTTAATGATTTCTTCTTTAAGAGCAAAGCCATTTTTAAGACACAAATTAAGAATAAAATATGATAACGGAATATAATGCTGTCCTTTTCGTGTATCGCCTATAAGTATTGCACAATATCGGTCTGGTTTAATGACGCGAAAAAGCTCTTTTATGCCAACTTCAAGTTGTTCAAGAAATTTTGGAATGCCTGCTAAACTAGAAAGGTCGTCTGGATTTTTACGATCAGAATATGTTACAATGTTTGCGTATGGTGGGTGAGTAATAATTAAATCAATGGAATTTTCTTTGAGTTTGGTAAGATTACGAACATCTCCCAATTCAACTTTTTGTTTTGAAGAATTATCTACACTAAAATTTAATCGTTCTTTGGAAATATCAATTGCGTTTTGGTTTATATCATAACCAATCGCATTGCGATTTAAAAGTTTTGCTTCAATGAGGGTTGTTCCACTGCCAACCATTGGATCAAGAATAAATTCACCTTCTTGGGAATAATTTAGAATTAAATTTCGTGGAATTTGCGGTGCGAAATTTCCGCGATAATCAGATTTATGTGTTGCCCAATTTCCTCGAACTGGAAAGTCCCAAACGGTTGTAGATTCTTGAATAAAATCATTTAGCATAAATTAAACTTTTTTATCTTCTATTGTGAGTAGCAATGGAAACTATTTTGTAAATATCATTGTGTGCTTCTAATGATTTCAGCAAATTTTTAAACATATATGCAGTTGATAAATTGGTTTTTTCCTAAACCATTAATAATTTTGCAATTAAATAAAGGAATTTAATACTGTATTCTCCCTTGTTCGCTAGTTTAGGATATTTTTTTGCTTCAGCATTGGCTTCTTTTTTAAGATTTGAAACATTCAAAAGAAAATTTCTTTTCTTACCAGATTTTATTGGTTTAATTGTTTTCCATAAATCAATTAAAAAATGTAAGAACTTTTGAGTTTCTTTTTTGTTGTGATGCATTTTTATTATTACATCTACCGCCCAATGTATATGTTTAGGGGTTCTAATTCTTGACCAACCTGATTTTGACGTACCATCTCTTTGTCTATATCTAAGCAATAAATCATAATGTGACAAGGAACCCTGATAAACGCCTAAAAGATATGTGTCATTTATTTCTATGATAGCCAAAGGTTCAATTCCTTTAACTCTCATATGAGATTTTGTATATTTTTTATTTCTTACCATTCTTCAACAATTACTTCCACTTTAATTTTCTCAATGAATCTTTCAAGCGTTGTTAAATTATACAAACTTGGAATAATATTATATGCTTCTTCTAATTTATTCTTTGCTGAAAACCAACCTTGTCCGTCGGTTATCCAAACAAATTCATATTTATCATATTGATTTATTTTGGGTGCAATATCGGAATATGCTCTTGCTGTTTCATTCAATTTAGAGCCACTGACATTGTAAAAATTAGTCTCGATCAAATATGTTTTCTTTTTAGTTTTAATAGCAAAATCAAAACGTTTTACGTCTTCACCTAAACTTTGTATTTCAGGAAAAACAGTATGGTTTACTTCTTTTTTGTAAAATATTTTTGCTTTGTCAAAAATCAGTGAAACCGTCCTTGACATATTTTCTCCACCTCTGTTTTTCCGTGCATTCGTATCTAAACCAACTTCAATTCCAAAAACATAATCCACAAGGTTGGTAATATCCTTATTTTTGAAAATTTCTGCTAAACCAGTTTCTATAATGTATTCATAAATCCTTTCAACCGAAGTGAAATAAGTTTCAAGTAATACAATTTGTCCTATATTGTTAAATGTCTTTGTGTTTTTGTTTTTACGAATCGCAATTAAAATATCTAATACTTCAAAAACATTCGGATTTTCTTCGTAAAGTTCTTTTATCGCTTGTTTCAAATTTTCTTTTCCAATCAAGTAATTCAATTGGTTTAACTTAATTGCAATTTTTCTAACATTACTTTTAATTTTTACGAAGTCCGTGAAATAATCAAGTGTTGCATTAGTTTCTGAAAGTTGTGATAAGAATATTTTAAACTGTTCTAACATAATTCTAATTGCTTATTTGGTTAGTAATTAGTAATTCTGTTAAAATACCTCTCTTATCAGCGTTTGAGTTTATGTTTCTTCTTGCTTCGACGCGCTGAATATAAAAAGATGAATATAATTCATCAAAAAAATTATTTGTTTTATTTTGTCCTTTTACGTCAGAATTACTCAAAATCCAAGTATGGTTTAAAATATCCAGTTTCGAACAAAATTTTTGCAAACGAATTTGTTCATTGTCATTAAATTCATCTTTTGCGTAAGAATTAAAATTTGAGGTTCCATTTAATGGCTTGTATGGTGGGTCAAGATAAAATAAAGAGTTTTTATCGGCATAAGATAGAGTTTGTTCAAAGTCGCCACATAAAATTTCAACTTTTTGAAGCAATTTACTTACAGCAAAAATATTTTCTTTATCACAAATTGTTGGTTTTTTATAACTTCCCATCGGAACATTGTATTCATTCTTACGATTAACTCTATACAAACCATTGAAACAAGTACGATTAAGAAAAATAAATAAAGCGGATTGTCCAATCCGTTCCTCTTTTTTTGAATTATATAAATCTCTTTTTTGGTAATAGTAGAGTTTCTTTTTATCCTCTTTCCCTTCTAAATTGTGAAATTCATTTTGTAGAATATCGAGATTTGAAATTAATTCTTTTGGTTTAGAAGCAATTACTTTATAAGTGTTTATCAAATCTTTATTAATGTCGTTGATAACTGCTTTCTTTATATTTGGAAAGTTGTTTAGCATCCAAAAAAGAACTGCTCCGCTTCCAACAAAAGGTTCAATGTAGGTAAATTTCGTCGTAATAATATCTTTTGGTAAAATTCGTTCAATATCGGAAATAAGTTGAGTTTTACCGCCTGCCCATTTAAGAAATGGTTTGGCTTTTATATTCAAGCTTGGCATAAAAATATAGTTAAATATATAAAGACTGGTTTTATAAATGTAAGGAAAATCTTACATACTGAAAACACGGAAACTTTGTAATTAACCAATCAATTCTTTTATCGCTTCTTGTATCGTTTCCACACCAATAATTGCAATTCCATTACGCAATTATTGGAAATTCCTTATAAAAATTTAATAGCGTAATAGTTTCTTGCCGAAGTTTTGTGCGAACAAAATTTTTCATTTTTTCATCTACCAAATCACCAATTCCGCTCAGTAGTTTTTTATCTGAAATTGTATTCAACCGCTCGATACATTCTTGCACATACACTGCAAACGGTTTTTCCATTCTGTTTTCCACCAAATTTTTATTAATGGGCGTTCGCTTTTCCATAAAAAACCAGCAGTCAAAAATATCGCGGTTGGTCATCTCACTTCTATCCAACAGCGCACAAAGTTTATGGGCAAACATGTCGGCAATTGTCATTACACGAATGTTGATTCCCATATAATTGCGAATTTCATAATGATTATCAAACACTCGGTTCGATATTTCAATTTTTAATTTTCGCTCGCCAACACCATAATCCAAGACAATAATTGTTCCGAAAAATTTCTGTGCTTCATCATCTATTGTTCCATGTTTTAATAAAATAGCGCAGACTTTTTGATACACTTCTTTCTCTTTTTCCAATTTCAAAAGATTAAAATCCAAATCAACGGAAAAACGCGGCAGATCATAAAAGAACATCAACGCTGTTCCTCCTTTAAATCCCAAAGAGTTCGCTAGTTCAATATCTGAATAAATATCTTTAAGAATTTGAAGCAAAAAAAATTTGTGTTTATTGATGTCCATAAATTTTCTTTACTCTTTTTGCCAGCGCTTTTGATTGATAGAGAGACAACAGTTCTTCAATCTTTTCCCGCTTCAACGGGTTAAGATTATCAAAATGCGTTTCACCGTTCAGATACAGTATATCTAAAAAAGCGCGTTCCGGCGCGGCAATGTTCACGCCGTTTGTTTGCCGTTCAATACCCCGCGCATCAACAAGCAGATTATTTTTTATTTTGCGAAACGAAAAAATTTTATTTTCTATTTCTATGTTGCGGCTTACGTACGAAACAACCGTTACGCGGCTGTCATACTGAAACGTAACGCCCGCTTTTTGCAAAACATATTCCAACGAAATATAGGCAGGCGCAAAAATTTTGCATGCCAACTCTTCCGTGCTGTAGGTTGGTTTGCAATAAATTCCCTTGCGCGGATTTTTCAATTTGCCCGTGCGAACGTAGTAATTCAACTTTAAATTCAGTGAAACAAAATTTGTTTCGCCCGCCAGCATTGCCGCATCTTTCAGGCGAAAAACTGTCCGCTTGTCGTTATATAATGTATAAATCAAATTCATATTTGAGAACTGAACATATTAAATAATCATATCTTTAGTTCTCAAAATAACAAACGTTTATGATTTATGCAATACTGTTCAAAATCTTGGCAATTTCCGTCTGCGTGTTGACGGCACTTCGGCGGGAAGGTGTGGCTTACCCAATCAATTCTTTAATCGCTTCCTGAATTGTTTCGACGCCGAGAATTTCAATATCGTTAGAAGATTTTACTTTCTTCGCGTTTGATTTCGGTACAATAATTTTTTTGAAACCGAGTTTCGCCGCTTCCTGAATGCGTTTATCGCTGTGGGAAATCGTGCGAATTTCTCCCCCTAATCCTATTTCTCCGATTGCCACTGTTTGTGCATCCACCGGAACATCACGGAGCGACGAAACAATGGAAGACGCAATGCCGAGATCAACTGCCGGTTCATCAATGCGGATGCCGCCGGCAATATTTACAAAAACATCGTGCGCGCCGGTATTAATGCCGACTCGTTTATCGAGAACTGCCAGCAGCATGGATAAACGGCGAAGGTCAAATCCTGTGGCGGTGCGCTGCGGCATGCCGTAATTACTGGAAGAAACAAGCGCCTGCACTTCTATCAACAGCGGACGAGATCCTTCCAGCGTTGCAACAATTGTTGCGCCGGATGCACCGCAGCTTCGTTCGGAAAGAAACACTTCCGACGGATTTTTTACTTCGCGTAAACCGCTGTCGTGCATTTCAAAAATACCGATTTCATTGGTTGAACCAAAACGATTTTTTATTCCGCGTAAAATTCTGTACGCATAATGTTTTTCTCCTTCAAACTGCAGAACGGTATCAACAACATGTTCAATAACGCGGGGACCGGCAATGGTTCCTTCTTTTGTTACATGACCAATGAGAATAATCGGAACATGTTTTGTTTTTGCAATGCGTGTCAGCAGCGACGTGCACTCGCGAACCTGCCCGACACTGCCGGGCGCGCTTTCTAAATTTGGGTGATACAATGTTTGAATTGAATCAACAACTACCAGGTCGGGTGCGGCGCGGTCAAGAATGTCGGAGATAATTTCAACATTTGTTTCGGGAAGTATCTGCACACTGTCGGAGATTTTTCTCAAACGTTCCGCACGGAGTTTTACCTGCTTCGGCGATTCTTCGCCCGTAACGTAGAGAATAATTTTTTTTTCAAGTTTCAGCGCTACTTGAAGCATTAACGTAGATTTTCCGATTCCAGGATCTCCGCCGAGAAGAACAACGCTTCCGGAAACTATTCCGCCTCCGAGCACCCGGTCAAATTCGGTAATGCCGGTGGAAAACCGAACATCATGAATTGCATCAACTTCGGAAAGAGGAATTGCATCGAGCTTTGAGCTGATTCCGCCGGACTTTCGCGCAAGAGCGGCAGGAACGGGGGCTTCTTCTACGAAGGTATTCCATTCATTGCAGTTCGGACATTTTCCTGTCCAGCGCGGCGAAACATAGCCGCAGGATTGACAAACGTATTTTGAAATTTGTTTTGACATTGGTTTATGATGGGAGATTTAAAATTGAATGAACTTTATATTTCGTTCGAGTTTGATTTTCACTACCGCCGTACACTACGTGCAAGCGACTCTTTTCATACAACGTCTTAAAGTAATCCAATCCCTTAAAAAAGTCCGGTTGAATTGTTTTACCCGATTTTATTTCAATCACATCAAGGTTCACATCGGTTTCTGCAATAACATCAACTTCATTTTGCGAAGAATCTCTCCAAAAATAAAATTTAGAGTGCGTATCAGCGTTAATGGAGTTTTTCAACATTTCGGAAATAACAAGATTTTCAAAAATACTTCCTTTGGCAAAATGCACATTCAATTCCTGAACAGTACGTATTCCCAATAAATAGCAAAGCAAGCCTGTATCATAAAAATATATTTTCGGTGTTTTAATGATTCGTTTATTCAAATTAGAATGATATGCCTGCAATCGGAATGCAATAAACGATGTCTCAAGCACTGTAAGCCAAGCATTAATTGTTTTATTGTCCGCGCCAAGTTCGTTGCCCAAACCACTTTGATTAAATAGCTGTCCTGTGCGTCCGGCAAGCAAACGAATAAATTTTTGAAATGTATCAAGGTTAGAAATATTTTTTAACAGACGAACATCTCGCTCTACATACGTTTGAATATAGTTAGCATAATAATCGCTTGATGGAATGTCTTGAACGATTCTTCGCGGATACGAACCTGAAATTGCATACTGTTCCCATTCCGTTATTGTATACTCTGTTTTTTTCAATTCCCGAATTGAAAACGGCAAGAGAGAAAACAACGCAATGCGCCCTGCCAGCGATTGTGTAATGCGTTCCATCATTAAAAAATTTTGAGAGCCGGTAATAATATATTCGCCGTTTATTTTTCGTTTATCAGTAACAGTTTGCAAATACGAAAATAATTCCGGCACATTTTGAATCTCATCAATAATAACTCCGCCGCGATAGGTATTTAAAAATCCAAGCGGGTCGGTTACGGCAAATTCTCTTTCCGATAAATTTTCTAAATTGACATAGTTGTATTTTGGTTTAAGAAGTTGTGCCAACGTCGTTTTGCCCGATTGCCGCGGTCCGGTAATGGCGACAATGGGAAATTTCTTTAATAACGCCCGTATTTTAGCGGTAAGCTCTCGTTTTACCATAATGCAAATTAGGAATCCAATTCCTAATTTGCAAGAACTTTTCTATGGACTTGCTTTATAATAACCCTCGCAATCTCTTCTTTGAAATCGCAGAAGAGCTTTACTCCATTATACCCAAGTTAAACTTAGCAGTTTGAAAAAATAGAAAAATAATTTTGTAAAATTTTTTGCATTGCCAAACGACTATCTGGTACCTAAGACCTGAGAATTTTTTGCATCTAAGATTGAAATCGGCCACGTCCAAAAGGGTGCGGGCTGATGTTATCTTTTGATATGGATACTCTCAGACACCTAATTACAGAGAAATACTGGTATGTACTTTTTTATTTCAGATAAAAATCTTTTTTCTGCAAACAAAGCAAATGCTAATATTATCATTAAAGAAATAACAATGTTTTTATTTCAGGGGGTATAGAGACTAACAGAACGGAAGGAAACTTTTTTTCTATTACCAGTTTAATGTTTCCGCTGTTTTGATTTTATATAACTGTACAGAAGAAAAACATCCAGTGCGCCTGCAACAACACCAAAGACAATTCTTCCTTCGGTTTCGGAAGTTTTGAATTTCATCGGTTTTGTAAAACTGGAACCGATCGTCCGCGAAAAGTTACGCTCTCCAGGAGCAAACGCAATCCAGTTAAAGGTAAGAAGAAAAAGAAGAAATGCCGCCGCACCGAATTTCATTGCCGAATTTTTTGCGTTGAAACTAAATAAAAACAGCGCCGCGCCGGCAATAATAAAAACAAATGCGCCGAGAAAAATCAAAATATGATCCGACAGCGTCAGCGCACGCGAATCCGGCAGAGCGGCAAACAAACTGAAAATGACAAGAATGCCCATTAAGAAAAATAAAAAGCCGATCAGCACAGCACCGATGCGAAGCAAAGAAGAATTTACCTGATGTTTCATAAAAATATTAACTTCTTTTTACTGCACTAACCACAGGCTCAGGTGCGGAACATACGTGATAAGAATTAAAGCAACAATCAATACGGCAATAAACGGAAGCGTCGCAAAAGCAACTTCACCGATTGATTTATTAAAACGAAAACTCGCCATAAAAAGATTTAATCCGACCGGAGGCATAAGATAGGCAATTTCTAAATTGGCAAGAAAAATAATACCGAGATGAATCGGGTCAACACCGTACTGCATGGCGACCGGAACAATAAGCGGAACAACAACAATGGCGGAAAATATTTCCATCATCATTCCGATTACGATTAAGAAAAGATTCAGCAGAACTAAAAAAAGAACTTTGCTTTCTACAACCGCGCTGATATAGGCAAATAATTTTTGCGGAACCTGCTGGTCAATAAGATAACTTGTTAAACCCATCGCGCTGCCAAGAATCATTAAAATTGCGCCGACCAGCACCATGCTTTCTTTCATCACGCGCGGAACGTCCGTCGAAAATTTCAAATCTCTGTAGATAAACACTTCCACAACAAAAACATAGAACGCCGTAACTGCCGCCGCTTCGGTTGCAGTAAAATATCCGCCGTAAATTCCCCCGATAATGAAAAACGGAAGCGGAATTTCCCACGCGGATGCACGCAGTGCGCTGAACATTTTTTTCCAATCAAACGGATGGCGCGGAACATGTGATTTTGTTCCCTGCTGAATTCCATACAGCGCAATAACCAGCACCAAAATAATTCCCGGAATAATTCCCGCCTTAAACAGCGCATCAACGGAAACGCCGGCGAATGTTCCGTACAAAATAATCGGAAGCGAGGGCGGAAATAGAAGTCCCAAACTGCCGGACGTGGTAACAAGACCGAGAGAAAATTTTTCGGAATATTTTTCTGAAAGCAAAATTGGAAAGACAAGTCCGCCGAGCGCAACGATTGTTACGCCGCTTCCGCCGGTAAAAGCGGTGAAAATTGCACAGGTAATAAGCACCACAATCGCAAGTCCGCCCGGCATCCAGCCGACAATTGACTGTGCCAGTGCAACCGTTCGTTGAGGAGATTTACTTTCCGCAAGAAAATATCCGGCGACGGTGAACAGCGGAATTGCAAGAAGCACGGGCTGGTCGGCGAGGCGGTATAACTCCACCATAATTGCCGCGGTATCAATTCCTTCTTGAGAAAATCCGATGAGAGCAATTGATCCGATGATTGTAAAAAGCGGTGTGCCGATGAGAACAAAAATAATGAGCGCAAGAACGACGAGAATTATTGGCATAATGCGCCCTCATCGTTTTTTAAAAAAAAGCGTGTGTCATCCTGAGCAAGCGAACGTTTTTTGTGAGCGCGTCGAAGGATCGGGTTCGCGCGCTGACAAATAAAAAAACCAACGCCGCTGGTAGATGCTTCGACTCCTTCGTAAAAAACACTCAGTCGCTCAGCATAATAATTCTTTTTTTGATTTATATTGTTCATCAATGTGCGGCTCCTGATTCAGTTTCCCAGTTGCCGTGAAATATTTCAATAAGCCATTGAAGCGAATGCACGAGGAAGCGAAATGCCGCCATTGCATATCCGATAGGAATAATAGATATAAAATACCAGCGCGGGATATCGAGCAATAAAATACCGCCGTCTTCAAATTCAAGTTCAACAAACGAAATTGCCGCCTGCATTAAAAGATACACAACAATCGCAGCAAAAAGATTGGTGATAATAAAAAATATTTTGCGGACTTTTTGCGGAACAATTTTACTCACAAATTCTATGCGAAGATGGCGGCGCTGTCCCGTTGCAATAACTGCACCGAGAAAGCCAACCCACAATACAAGATGACGAAGAAAAATATCGCCCCACTCTATGCTTGTGTGAAAAAAATTGCGCAACACCACTTGACCGAACGCCATTACAATCATAATGCCGAGAAGTGTGATGAGAATCCAACCGGAAATTTTATCAAGAAATTTATCTATTGAGAGAATGATTTTCATTTTTGTTTATGGTTTGTCTCACGCTAATCCCGAAGGGATGCCTTCGGCAGACGCAAAGATTTTTAAGCCACTGATGACACAGATTTTCACAGATTAAGTTTTTTTATCTCGCTTCCTAACTCCATTTAGGAGCGGGCATTGTTGAAACTCTGTTTCATTTTTGCGAAACGGAGTTTCGCTTACACTGCATCCTCAACGAAACGTTGGGAATGAGAGAGCAATTACGTCCGCACTGCGTTCGCAATTGGAAACAAGCGGTAAAATTGTCTATTAAACGCGGAAAATCTGCAAGAAATATTTTTACTTCTTCCCTCTAAACTCCGCAAGAGATTTTTCCACGCGCTCCAGCAAATCCTGCGAAAATAATTTTCCCGTTAATGCGATGCGCGCTTTTTTTCCGATTTCATCGTAGGTTTTTACTTCGTTCGCATCGGGTTTAATAAATTTCATTCCGTTCTTTTTTAAGATTTCCAACGATGAGGTATTATCCTTCCGGCTTTGCAGCGTCAGCTTGCGCATATATTCTTTTCCGTTCTTCAATAAAATTTGCTGAAGCTCAGCCGGCAATTTATCAAACTCCCGTTTTGCAATCACCACCGCTCCCGAGGCATTGGTAATGGGATATTCCATAAGATAATTTGTTGCCGTATTCCACTGCAGCGTTAAAATAGCATACGGCGAAGCATACGCGCCGGTAATTAATCCGGTTTGAAGCGAAGTGATGACATCCTGCAATTTTAATTGTATCGGGCTGATACCGATGGCATCAAACATTGCGGAGGCAACGGGGTCCCCTTCCCACTGCCACATTTTTATATTTTTCAAATCCGCAACTTTATTCACCGGCGTTTTTGAAATGATATAGACCTGTCCGACTTCCGCCCATCCGAGAAGGACAAAACCTCCTTTTTCAAATTCCTGGCGAAATTCCGAATCGAATTGTTCAAGAATATAATCAACTTCCGCCTGATTTTTGAAAAAGAACGGAAGATCAAGAATGCGAACCGGTTTGGCAATTTCAGTAATGCCGTTGCCGGTAATTCCTTCACTGTGAAATTGTCCTAAACGGATTTTGCGAAGAACATCCTGCTCATCGCCGGCAACGCTTCCGCCGTAAATGCGAAAGCCGAGTTTTCCGCCGCTTTCTTTCCGCACCGCCGCGTCGTATTCTTTCATAATGTTCATCCACGAACTGCCTTCGGGCGCAACGGTAGCGAATTTAATTGCTTTTTCTTGGGAGAAAAGTAAGGAAGTGAAAAGTAAAGTGAGAAATATTTTTTTCATAGTGATTTTTGTTTATTTGTGTTTCATCCTGAGCAAGTCCCGACGTAGTTCGTCGGGACGCGTCGAAGGATCCGCTTGCAGCATTGGGTTTTTGTTTTCCCACGCACAACCAGATTCTTCGTCCCGTCATGGTTCGACTTCGCTCACCATGACAAACGGAACTCAGAATAAATCATCAATTTTTTCTTGCAGCTGTTTTGCTTTTTTCTTTGCGATTGCATTTACAAGATTTTGTTCCGGCAAAATATCCGCAGGTGCGTCTTCAACGGTCTGCAAAAGTTTTTGGAATAACTCTCTGTCTTGAACTTGTGTGCAGTACGTTCGCGCCATATAGACGTACGGAAGAAGAAGTTTTCCTTTTCCGAGTTTAATGCATTTTTCAAAATGCGCTTTTGCGCTGTCCGGTTTTCCGCCGAGATTTTTCGGAATAGTAGCCAAAATAGTTCCGAAATATAAATGCGCTCCGCCGTAAAAATATGCTTCGTCGTGTTTCAACACAAATTCCATCATCGCATTTACTCTGGGAAGTCCCGCAACAATTTCCGGATCAGCCATTCCGGCGTTAATTAAATTTCCCCAGGCGTTTGCCGTCCAAAAAATAATTGGAACATCATCGTTTCCAAATGCTTCAAGACTTTTTTTAAAGGCGTCGTTGCTTCCTTCCAGCGCCTCGGAAAATTGTTTCTGTTTCTTTAAAACATTCAATCCGTAATTACGGGCGCGTGTATATAAAACTTTTGCGCGGTCTGCATCGGTATCTTCAACAAAACCAAGCGTGTAGCCGGTATATCCTTCCAGCAGCAACAACGCCAAATGATCATCATCCTTCTGTTTTGCGCGATAGAGCGCTTCCAGAAGCGTCAGATTTCCAGGAATTGCCTGCCCGGCAAGAGCGATATCGGATTCTTCAAAGATAGATTCGAGACCGTAATCAACAATATTGGTGGTGGCATTTACCGCAATGGTATTCACCATTCCGCAGGATGAAAGCAGCAGCGCAGAGGCAAGTAGTAAAAGATATTTCATAATGCGTGTAATGTAGAAAAAACGGATTGAATATCCAAGATTACTACAGACACTGAACCTTATTCTCTTCTATTATTTTTTCAGAAAATGCATTACCTTTTAAAAAATTAATTGTATGCAAGAAGCGGAGAAAAAATGAATTATTTTAAAGCTGCAGCATTATGCTTTCTTTTCATTACCGGCTCACTGTTTTCTCAGCCGAAAATATCATTTAACGTTACATCTATTCATTTGGGAGAAATTGTTCAGGGAAGTGTTCAGCATGCGCAGTATGTTATTTCCAATACCGGAGATTCGGCACTGATTATTTATGGAATTAAGCCCGGATGCGGCTGCACATCCGCGCGAAATCCGAAAAGAACTTTACAGCCGAACGAATCGGATACGATTGAAGTGGATTTTAATTCTGCAAATTTTACCGGAGCGGTTTCAAAAGAAATATATGTTTCGTCATCTGATCCGAAATCGCCTTCAGCCGTACTGACCTTTACAGCAACAATTGTTACCGAATTAGCACCGATTGATAATCAATACAATCTTTGGCTCGGAAAAATTGCCACCGATTCTTCAGCTTCACGAACATTATATTTTAAGAATGCCGTTACCTACCCTCTCACGATTCGGTCGGTCTCTTCCATTTTTACGGATATAAAAACCGAAGCTCCGTTAAAAATTTTACAGCCGGGCGATACGCTTTCCGTAGTGCTCACCGTTACGCCGGTGAAAGAAGGTTATACTCAGGGAATTTTTGAAATTGACGTATTGGGAAAAAACCGTTCGAGCGTTGATATGCGCATAAATTATCTCGGCGTTCGCCGCGAATCGAAATAACGGATTTGATTCTTGCTTCCCGTGATTTCTTGCGCTACTTTTACGATAATATTTATTCTTGAGAAGATAACGCCATGACAGAAAATCCTAAAAATCAGCTCGCCATTCTTGTTGTAGAAGACGAAAAAAAGATTGCTGCACTGATAAAAAAAAGTCTTGAAGGAGAAGAGTACGCCGTTGAGACCGCCTACGACGGCGACAAAGGCGAACAGCTCATTGCAACGAATCACTACGACCTTATTATTTTAGATATCATGCTGCCGAAAAAAGACGGACTCGCCATTCTTTCATCAATACGAGGAGAGAAAATTTTTACTCCCGTATTAATGTTGACGGCAAAAGGTGCCGTTGAAGACCGCGTTACCGGTCTTGATACCGGCGCGGATGATTATCTTGTAAAACCGTTTGCCATAGAAGAACTTCTTGCCCGCGTCCGTTCACTACTGCGAAGAAAATCGACTGATAAAGCGGTTGCCACCACGCTTGCCATTGCAGATCTTTCGCTCGATCTTGTTTCCCGAAAAGCGATGCGGGGCGGAAGAAAAATTGAATTAACATCGCGTGAATTTTCGCTTCTCGAATATTTTATTCGCAACAAAAATAAAACACTCGACCGCACAATGATTTCGCAGCAAATCTGGAATTATAATTTTGATACCGGAACAAATATTATTGATGTCTATATCAATCATCTGCGCGCGAAGATAGACGGCGAAAATGAAAAAAAATTATTTTATACAATCCGCGGCATCGGATATATGATGAAAGACGAATAACGTGAAATTTCTACGTTCCATACGCGTTCGGTTAACGCTCTACTACTCCCTTATTGTTGCCGCTATCTTAATTTCCTTTGCCGTTGCTTCCTATTTTATTACACAGGAAAATCTTATGTCGAGTTTGGATCGCTCTCTGTATAATGAAGTGGTATGGCTGAAAAATTTTATTGAGCCGCAGGCAAAACGCATACGAGTAAAAAAGCAAAGGATAAAACCCAAAGCACAGGCTCCGAACGAAATACAATCATCAACACAAGAAATTAGAAAATCCGATGAAGTGATTGTCGAGGCAGGCGATTCCACAGAGTTCGACAGAATCTGGAATCAGATTTACGAACACACGCTGCTCAGTCCTAAAAAACAAATTATTCAAATACGGGATAAAAATAATGATATTCTCTACAAATCCGGATTAGGAAAAGAAGAATTGGTGTTTGATAATATTCCGTTTAACAGCACCCGCGTTGCCACTATTTGGAACTCATCGGGACAACAGCTTCGTCTTGCCGTCAGCCAGGATCAGCACATGAAAGTTTATGTTGCCTATCCGCTTTCGGAAATTTGGGATTTACTCGGAAATTTATTTTCCATCTTTTTATATCTCATTCCCGTTGCGCTTCTCGCATCCATTGTCGGCGGATATTTTCTGGCGGTCCGTTCGCTGAAACCGGTAGATGCCATTACCGCCGCAGCGCGCGCCATCACCGCCCATAACTTAGATCAGCGGATTCAACATTCCGGCGTGGATGATGAGCTCGGCAGGCTTGTTTCAACCTTTAATGAAATGATTACGCGCTTAAAATACTCCTTCGAACAGATTCAACAATTCTCGCAGGATGTTTCCCACGAATTGCGCACGCCGTTAACTATTATGCGGGGCGAAATTGAACTCGGACTTCGCACCGAGCAAACATCAGACAGTTATAAAGAGATTCTTACCAGCTCGCATGAAGAAATTCTCCGCATGATTACGATTATTGAAAACCTTCTCACCATTGCTAAAGGAGACCGCGGAACTCTGTATCACGAATTTCACGATGTGTGGCTCCGTCCGATAATGCGAGAACTTTTTGAAGACAGTAAATTTCTTGCCGAACAAAAACAGATTTCTATTTCGTTAATACAGATGGATGATGCGCTTATTTGGGGAGATTCCGGTCAAATCCGTCAGTTACTTTTAAATCTTGTTGAAAATGCGATAAAATATACTCCGGAACGCGGAACGGTGGAACTTTCATTAATTCGTGAACAGGAAACTGCCGTAATAAAAGTAAAAGATTCAGGAATTGGAATTCCCAAAGAAGACCAGCAAAAAATCTTCGACCGGTTTTATCGGGTGGATAAAGCACGCACGCGCGAGCGGGGAGGAACCGGTTTGGGGCTTTCCATGGTAAAATGGGGAGTGGAATTACATCGTGGAACAATCTCCGTTGAAAGCGAAATTCACCAAGGAAGCACATTTATTATCACTCTTCCGCTTAAGCATGAAAAACAACTGCAATTGTTTCAATAATTTCATTCGACCCGTTTACACTTCTTCATTGCATCTGCATATCTGAATTCGTATAATCACAAGAATAGAATTTCAACGACCGTTGAAAACTATTTTCCTTTTCAATCCGCCCGGCAACAACGGGGAAAACGCATCGCTGCTGTGAAAATGAAAAAAAATATACCGGCATAAACCGTAACGTCTTTTACAGAGACATTATCGTCCGCCGGTAAAAAGCATATTTATAAGCATGAACGAAATGAGTATGCGCGTACATTAATATTAACTCACAGAAATATTCTTTAAGGAGGAGATGCATGACGCAAATGCACAACGAAGCAACACTTGCGCGGCGTTTAAGTTTAACATCGGCAATCATGGTCGTTATCGGTTCGGTTATCGGTTCGGGAATTTTTCTGACGCCTCAAAATGTAGCGGCAACGGTAGAAATTCCGGGAATCATGATTGGTGTTTGGGTGCTTACCGGCTTGTTAACTCTTGCCGGCGCACTTACGAATGCCGAAGTCGCCAGTATCATTCCCGAAGCAGGCGGACAATATGTTTTCTTTCGCGTTACGTTCGGTAAGCTGACGGCATTTTTATATGGATGGACAACCTTTATTGTGTACCAAACCGGATCAATTGCGGCAATTGCGGTTGCTTTTGCAAAATATTTCGGTTACTTCGTTGCGCTTCCCCATCTCTCCCCCGAGCTGGAAGCATGGAAACTTCCGCTGATTGGAAATATTTATCCGCTGAAAGATATCGGCGTAACGATGATGGCAATTGCCGCCATTATCACCGTTACTACCATTAATTATTTCGGCGTGCAGTTTGGAAGTTTAATACAAAATGTATTTACCACATTAAAAGTTCTTGCCATTGGAAGCATTATTGTTCTGGCATTTACAGTCGGCAACGGAAATACCGATCATTTCTTTCCTCTATGGGGAACGCCGACTTCGCGCGGCTTAACGGCAGCAGTCGGCGTGGCGATGATTGCCACACTTTGGTCGTATGACGGCTGGAACAGTTTAACGTATCTCGCGGGTGAAGTAAAAAATCCGCAGAAAAATATTCCGCTGGCATTAATCTTCGGAACACTCGCCATCATCGTTATTTACGTTCTGACAAACATGGCGTATCTCTACATTTTACCGATAGACCAAATAGCACATTCAAAACTTGTTGCCGCCGATACAATGGAGACAATGTTTCACGGATACGGGGGAGCAATTATTTCCGCAATGGTCATGATTTCTACATTCGGTACCGTGAACGCCACTTCCATGACTACAGCGCGCGTATTTTTCGCCATGGCAAAAGATAAACTCTTCTTCAAAAATATGTCGTATGTTCATCCGAAATTCCGCACGCCCTCTAAATCGCTGATGACTCAGTGCGCCTGGGCATGTATTTTATGTTTAACCGGAACGTATGACCAGATTTTCACCTACGTAATTTTTGCCGGCTGGATTTTTTATGCGCTCGGTGCGGCGGCAGTTTTTATTTTACGAAAGAAGCAGCCCGATACTCCCCGTTCGTATAAAGTGCCGGGCTATCCGTTTATTCCCGTACTGTTTATTATTGTGGCAACGTGGTTTGTCTGGAATACCATTGTAGAACAACCGAACGAATCTCTTGTCGGATTTTTACTTCTCGTTGCGGGAATTCCGTTTTATCTCTACTGGCAGAAAAAAATTATTGCAGAAAAAGCGTGGTAACAAGCATCTGCTTGCAGAAACAATAAATTCAAAAATCCGCCCCAGAGTTATTCGGCGGATTTTTTATTTTTTCTCTTTTGAATTTCTCTTTATATTAATTGCACCATGAAATCACACGCGAACACAAAAGTATTATTTGTCTGTCTCGGCAATATCTGCCGCTCTCCCGCCGCGGAAGGCATTATGAAGAAAAAAGCCGAAGGACTGCCGATTGAAATTGATTCCGCCGGAACCGCGGGATATCACATCGGCGAACTGCCGGATTCCCGCATGCGCTCTCACGCATCAAAACGGGGATACCATTTAACCAGCCGCGCGCGCCAATTTGATGCAGCCGTTGATTTTGAAAAATTCGATTATATTGTTGTCATGGACGAAAACAATAAGCGAAGTATCGAGTATCTTGACCGCAGGAAACACTATCATCAGAAAATTTCGCTGATGACCGAGTACTGTCAAACAATGCAGGCAGATGAAGTCCCCGATCCGTATTACGGCGGACCGGACGGTTTTGAACACGTTCTGGATATTCTGGAAGATGCCTGCAGCGGTTTATTAAAAAAAATTATGAATGAATCTTCCGCACCTTGATACAATTGTAAAAGAAAAAACCGGAATAGAGGTTGCTTCGTACGTTCCTCTTTCCGGCGGTTCAATTTCATCGGCATATAAAGCAGTACTCTCCGATTCAACAGCGCTTTTTGTAAAAACCAATCCGCAATTCTCCGATATGTTTTTGAAAGAAGTAAACGGACTTCGAGAACTTGAAAAAAGCGGATCACTAAAAACACCGGCAATTCTTTATGCGGATTCCGAACTGCTGCTTTTGGAATTTCTTCAGGCTGCACAAATAACAAACAGGAAAATATTTTTTGAACATTTCGGCAGAGCTTTTGCTTCGTTACACCGTACTACTTCCGATATGTTCGGTTTTTATGAGGATAATTATATCGGTTCAACGCCGCAGAAAAATACCAACCGAACAACGTCGTGGAAAGAATTTTATTTTTCGGAGCGGCTGCATTTTCAATTTTTGCTTGCCGAACAAAACGGCTATGCGGATAAACGACTGCGCTCGGTATTTCATCAACTCGAACAACAAATTGAAAATCTTATTCCTGAACATCACGAATCGCCGTCGCTGCTTCACGGCGATTTATGGAGCGGAAATTTTCTTTCGATGGAACAAAATAACGCAGCAATTTTTGATCCTGCCGTGTATTATGGCAATCGTGAAGCGGATCTTGCCATGACGCTGCTCTTCGGAGGATTCGATTCTGTCTTTTATGATGCCTACAACGAAGAGTTTCCGCTTCAGCAAGGATGGAAGCAACGAATGGATTTATATATGCTCTATCACCTGCTGAATCATTTAAATTTATTTGGGAAAGGATATTACCGGCAGGTGTTGGAAACAATGCAGGGTTTGCTCTAAAAAATATTGCTTCTTATAGAAATGTCGTAAGCATTGTGAGAGAACGTTCGTGAACGGATAAAAACAATTACCGCATAAGAAGCATTTTTTTCGTTTCAACAAACTGTGTTTCTTCATTAAAAGCAGAATGAATTCTGTAAAAATAGAGGCCGCTTGCAACCGGCAAACCGGCATCATTTTTTGCATCCCATACTGTTTCGTATGTGCCTATTGACTGGTTGGAAGAAACCAGCGTTCGAATTTTTTGTCCGAGAAGATTATAAATTCCTACCGTAACATATCCGCTGTGCCCGAGTGTATAACGGATTGTCGTTGATGGATTGAACGGATTCGGATAATTTTGCTGTAAAGAAAATGTTTGCGGCGTTAAAGGAATTCCTGAAGAATTCTTTTCGGCAAATTCTTTTCTTCCGACAATAATTCTAAAATTGCGGTACGTTTCATTGCCGGACATTGCAAAATCATACGCACTGTTGAATGGAAGCTTCTGCACTCGTTCCGTGCGCCGGTCAACAAGATAGATGTCAAAATCAGCAGGAAGATTTCCGAATGATTCCGTAGTAAGATGAACGGTTTTTCCTTTTTCTGCGCATGCAACGGAAAAATCCCAAAAATCTCCTTCATTAGTAATCGGACGCATATCAACCGCATACATTCCGGGATTTTTTTCCCATCCCGAACGGTTAAACGAAAGCGTTACATATCCGGACGGCGTTGTCGGCGGTTCGGAAATATCCATCTCATCCCATTCTTTCTTTGCAAAACGGGAAACACCGATTACGTTATCCTCATCAACCGCTGATGGTGTTTTTACTGCCAGTTGAATTATCCATTCTTTTTCGGCAAACGAGTTTTGCAGCTTGTTAAGTTTAGAATGAAAATTTTCTTGTTCAACTGAAACCGAAAGCGGATTGATAAAAATTGTAACGCTGTCTTTGGCTAAATTTTTTACAAAGTATCCGGTAAACGGCTCCAGTACAAGCGATTGGGATTTAAATCCTTTTCCGTCATATTCCCATAAAATATTTTCCAGCGAATCATGTTTCGACTGCTGCCAGCTGACAGTATATGGAAACGGATTGCCGATCATGGAAAATCCCGGCGGCACTTTAATCGGATAAAATTCCTGCGAAGGAACAACGGTTGCGCTTCCGTACGTTACCGCGTGCGATGATTTTGTAATCAGCCAATACGCTTCGCCTCGTTGAAATGTTGAAAAATCCTGCGACGGATATTCTGCATACGCTCCCTTTTTTGAATTCCATTTGCCGAACAACCGCCATGAAAACGGTCCCGGTTCGCCTAAATCTTTCAACACCGATTTTATTTCCGTGGAAGCAAGATCAAACGGAATGCTGATCATGCGGTATTGCTCCAGCGGCGTTTTATCCGGCATGGCAACATGATAATTTTCCGTAACGCTGAAAATATTCATTGCAAATAATAAATTATCTTCGGCAGAAATATTTTGCGCGAACTCTCCGTTTCTCCACATATCGGCATCGCCGAAGACGAGAATTTTTCCCTTGCCGAGAGAGCGCATTGCCGCAACAACCGGTTGATTGGTTTGATTGGTATCATTTAAGACATGAAATTTATTGTTATCGAAAGTGTGCGCCGCCATTGTTGGTTGATTTGTTTCATCGGCATATCCTCCGGGCGAAGTCTTCATCAGCGGAACGGCGCCTGATGTTGTTGTAATGCCTGCCGAACCAAACATTACCAGCGAATCAATTCCTTTAAAGAACGGATTTCGTGCATCAGCAAATTGTGTTAATAATATATTTAACGGCTCGGCTTGATAATTTCTTTCGGAATCATAAACAGCAGTGCTATTAAGAGAAATACCAACTGCGCTGCCGTCAATGGCGTTCCATGCGGTATCCGAAAGCAGGAGATTGATAATGCTGTTTTCATTCCAGTTGAACGCATTTCCCATTGCAATCAGCGTGCCGCCGGATTGTACAAATTTTATAAGAGAAGAAATTTCATCTGACGAAAATATTTTTTCAGGAGAAATAAGCAGCACCGCATCAAGTTCCGCAGGAGAAAAAGCAGAGTCGCCGAAGCGTACCGTGAAACCGCTGCTCTGTAACGATGAAAATAATTTCGTAAATCCAAACAGAGAATCATTTAACGGTACGGAAGAATGAAAGCGGTCAATAAGAATTTTCTTTTGAATCGGCGCGCTGCTTACCGCACTTCCTTCAACAACAAACGTTACAAGAGGAAATCGCTTGTCGTTTGTTGAAAAATGTAAAACTGCGGATTGTGTTCCAGCTATCTGAGGCGTAAAGGAAACCTGAATAACGGAATCTTTTCCGGCTTGAATAACAACAAGCGAATTCTCCACAGTAAAAGCGCCGAAGAAATTCATTGGCATTTGATATTCTAATACCAGCGGAAGGTATCCTTCGTTGCGGATAATAATATTTACCGATTTTTTAGAACCAAGCGGAATTGTTCCGAAAGGAATATGAGATGAAGGTGCGCTGAATTTCGGATAGCCAATAACCGAAATCATCACTGTATCGGTAACAGAGCCGTTACCGTCGGAAACGGCAACAATAATACGATGGTCTCCAATCTCAGAGGCGGAAGGCCTCCATGATAATTTTCCATCGGACGTTAAGAGAGCCGAAGATGGAGCGCTTATGAATGAAAATGAAACCCGATCGCCGTCAACATCAAATGCTTCATATTGAAAAGTAAAAATACTGTCCACAAGAATTGTTGTATCGGCAGGAACGTGCGAAAATTCGGGAAGCGAATTAGTCGCCTGCACAACCGTAATGGTAACCTGCTTCTGTGCAAGCCCTCCTTTTCCGTCACTTACCAAAATTAAAAACGGATGAATTCCGGTTTGTGCTTTCGTCGGAGTCCAGCTTATAACTCCGGAAGCATGATCAATATTCATTCCGGAAGGAGAATTTTGAATTGAATAAATCAACGGATCATTATCAGGGTCGGCAGCCGTAACCGTAAAGGAATACGATGTCCCTGCTGTAATTGTGGTATCGTGCGGAACAGAAATAAAATAAGGAAAATTATTGGAGACCGGTTGTTGGATAATAATATTAGCATCTTTCGGCGCAATGGAAAGAACGTCCGGTTCATTTTCATTTACGGTGTATTCTGTTACATTTAAAGCAGAATTGCCCGAAGCAACCAGCGGCTTAAATTTTAATCGAAATAAAACGCCCGGTCCGGAAATTTCCGCTGCGGAGGCAATTGCAAGGCGTATTGTTTCATAAGAATCATGAACTTCAAACAGCGCGTTTTGGCTCAGTGTTCCCTGCTGCTGCACTCCAAGAAATTGAATAACGGAGGAATTATAGCGAATTGTAAGCTGATGAGATAGAATTCCGCTTCCGCTTAAATTTGGAATGAGAAACGGAATCGACAGCGTATCATTCGGAGTAATGGTTGTATCATTAAATCCGGTGCGAATGTTCCGGACACTTACGGTTATTATTCCGTCGAAATTTTCAAAATCAACTGCTCGTATATCCGTGCTGCCTTTTGAAAGAGCTGAAAATTTTCCTGTGAGAGAATCTATCGCAGCGACAGCCGGATTAGACGATCTCCATCGATACGGAGGCGTTCCGCCGCTTGCCGCAGCGGTAAATGATTCTCCAATAGCGGCAAACTGCGGAAGGTTGAAAATTGTAATTGACGGAGGAATAATTGGCGTTATGACGCAGCTCTGTGGAGCAACGGAAATTGTATCGTTTAAATAAATATTAACAAGCTCAATCGAAGAAGGATCAACTGCATCCGAAGAAACTTTAACTTGCAAATACATTAAAATTCCGGAATTATGTATCCATTCTGTTCCGTCTGCCATTACAACTGGATATTCTCCTTCCGTTATCACTTCCGGTGAGGGCCAGGTTTGCGTCAGCGTTTCATCGGTAAGAACATCAACAAATGTCAGTTGAGAATTTTCTAAGCGAACGGAGAATTGAACAGAGGAAATTTCATCATCGGAAGTATTAAAAAGATATATCGGCAGTTTAAAAATCTGATTTTGGCGAATTGAAGTATCGCGCAGTGCAATTGAAATGTTCTGCTGGGCAAACAGAGACAAAGAAACAATAACCGTAAAAACACTGTACACAAGAAATTTTTTCATCGACGTTTTATAGTAAGAACGTTTTATTTTAAGAAAAGCATTTTTTTCACTTTGACAAACGGCTCATTGCCGCTGCTTTCCGCTTGAATGCGGTACAGATACATTCCGCTTGCCGCGCGGCTGCTGCTTTCATCCATTCCGTTCCACGTTACCGAATAAAATCCCGGCGTCTGCACTTCATGCACAAGGCGTTTTATTTCCTGCCCTAAAATATTATACACAGTAATGGTAACGGCAGAAGTTTTCGGCAGTTGATATTGTATTGTTGTTGCCGGATTAAACGGATTGGGGAAATTTTGTTCCAATGCAAATGTTGCCGGAACAGGAAAAACATTTCTTACATTTAAAATTATTTTCGGCGTTTCGTCGGTAACATCGGTTTCATTTAAAATAAATTTATTCACCGTAAACGGAATGGTTTCCTTCCCTTTGGCGGCATCTTTAAGAACAAAGCTGAATTTTGCAATCTCGCCTTCGTTATTCAACGGAGCAGTGCCGGCAAGAGCAACGTTGGCTTCGCCTTTTGGAAAATAATACGCCAGCACCATGCTGTCTGTATTGGCTCCCTTAGCCACAGAAATCGGCGAAATGTATGTTGTATCGTAACTGAGTTTAAAACCAATTCCATAAATTGAAGAGGGTTTATTTAAACGAATCGTAAGCTCAAATTCTCCGGCTTTCGTTCCGGGAACAAGTGAAAAATCAAACGCCGATGCCGATTGAGTTTCCATGGAAAGTTTTCCTAGCGCAGGAAACTCGTTAATGATTCCGACCACATAACGGAGAATATACGAAGCATCGAGCGGGCTTATGGTGGAATCGCCGGTAACATCCGCAACGATAGATTGTATTGGTGTAAATGACCGCTCGCCGATAAAGTTTTGCAGAACCAACGATGCATCGTAGGCGGTAATCAATCCGTTTCCGCTGACATCTCCGTAAAGATAAGAACTGCTTGATGATAAAAACGGCTCATACAAAACAACTCCGCTGCCGGTAATGTTAATTTCATCTCCTTTTCCTTGAGGATTGAGAATGTCTCCGGTAAGAACCAACGGACCTGAGGGATCGCCCCAGTAATTATTTCGCGCATCAAGAGTATCCATAGAGTAAATATCAAATTCTAAACCGTATAAAGAATTTTGAAAAATATTACAATAGGCAATTTGTGAAGGGTAATCATTGATACTCAGAGAACGGGACGCGCCATACTGTATGATTGTGGCAGCAATATTTTTTTTCGCCGCCAAGCTTTCATCTGGATATTGAAAAAAACTGATTCCGTTTTTATTATGGTGAATATCGGAAGAAGTAATGGAGACGGAAGAATTAAAAATTAATATTCCGCTATTGTTGCTGTAGGAAACAACGCTTGAATCTACGGTTACACTCGATGAACTAATAATTAATTCGCCGGTATTCTCATAACTCCCGTATTTGATAATCACATTTCGCAAAATGGAATACCTGGAATACACAAATGAAATGGCATCCCAATCTCCCGGTGCCGGAGCCGTGCCAGACGAATCATTATTTGAATCGCCGCCGTAATCATCATCGTGGAAAGAGGTAAAGATAATCTTTTTATTTTTTTCTCCATTGGCAATGAGCGTTCCTACAACATAAATTCCGGATACAGCTTCATTATCGGCAGTACGAATTTTTACAATTGTTCCGGGAACAATTTCTACCTCCTTATCGCTGTCTATATAGAGATCATTCACAACAAAAAGAACGGGCGAAATCATTGTGGCAGGAAAGGAAGAACCAAGCTTTCCTTCTATAAACCCTTGTGCGGCAATAACATTATCATACATGTTGCCGGAAATTACATTGCCGAAATAGACATTGCCGAGCGCATTTCCTGTTCCTTCTAAACTTACCTGCCCGGTCAGTAAAATAGGAATTCTATTTCCATAAAGAGAATCATTTAAAATATACGCGCGTGAAGAAATAAGCCCGACGTTCGTATTATTTGAAATAACATTGTTGGCAAACAAAATAAGCGTATCAATATTATCATTGAGTGCGGTAAAATAGATACCGTTATTGCTGTTTGAGCAAATTGTATTATTCGTTATCAATGCAGGGGCGGAATTTTGATCAACAAAAATGCCGTTCATTCCATTTTCGGAAATTGCGGAATAAGAAATTTCATATAATTTAACGCCGCCCGGAACCTTCACGCCGTTGCCGGCATTGTGAGTTATTGTGCATCGGCGCAAGCGAAGAGAATTTTCATTTCCGCCGTATGAATAGACACCATCGTTATTATTATATGAGAACTCAGAACTATCCATCGTAAGATTTGAATAACTAATTTCTATACCGTATGTATTGGAATACTGCGATTTTATATTTGAAAAAAGAACGGGAGCAGTAGGAAGCGAACAATAAATTTGGCCGCCGTAATTTCCTCCGCCGTATCGAAATTCACAATAGCGGATACGCGACTTTTCAGCCGAATAATTAAAATAAATATTTCCCCAATCGCCCGGTTGGGAGGCAAGGGAATCGGTTCCGTTAGTATGCCCGCCGGCAGAATTATCTCTCCAAGATGTAAAAACAATCGGCGCTGTCTTTGTTCCTTCTGCAATGAGCGTTCCGTCAATAGTAAAGCTCAGCGCAACTCCGGCAGGTGATTTCCAAAACTTCATTGTGCTGCCGGGATGAATGGTTAGCGTATCCCCGCCAAAAAGAAAAATATTTTCAATAACGAGATAGGCATGAAGAGATCCCATTGCACGAGGAAAGGAATTCGTGAGAACTCCTTTTAATGATTTATTGCGGAGAGCAATAACATTGTTAACAATATTTTGTTCAATAATATTCCCGTCGTTATACGTGCTGTCTAGATAAGAATTTCCCAGCCTGCCCCAAACGCCAAGCGGATAGGTATTCCATTTTATCACATTATCCACCAATCGGGCGGCTGAGGATAAAATTCCGATCCCTCCCTGATACTGCACACGATTTTCGATAAATTGAATAGTGTTTGTATCAAGCGTTGAACTATTTATTTGAAATCCGTCGAGAGAATTATATTCAACAATATTATTCCGGTAGGTCTGCGGCAGCGAGCCGTTTTCTACGACAACACCGTTTCTGCCGTTATTACTTATTATGGAATTAGTAATCTCCCGAAACATCGAATTATCCACCGCGCTGAGACCGTCAAAAGTATTCCAACGAAAAGTGCTGTTCCGAATGGTGACATCAGCAACAGGCGTATAGCCGGAAATGTATATTCCGTACGATAAATTACTATCTGCGCGGATGCTGTCGAATATTGCCGTGAAACCGTAACCGCGAATTCCCATTGAACCGGAATATTTAAAGGTGAGGTTTTTTTGCGGCAGCTTCATTGTTTGCGCATTAATAGACAACATTCCATTGCCGCCGAGACCGCCGTAAAAGAATTGACAAAACTCAAACCGGCTGGAATCCGCGCTCCCTTGCAGTTGAATATTCTGCCAGTCACCGGGTAAGGGATATGACAGATCGGAATCTCCGTTTGAATCGCCTCCGTAGCTGTCATCCTTTTCCGATGTGAAAATAATCAGTGAATCCGTCGTTCCGACAGCGCGCAAGGTTCCGTTAACGGTCAGCGAAGTATTGGGAGTAAATTTAAGAATTGTTCCGGGTAAAATCGTAAGAACTCCGGGGGGTGAAACGGTAATATTTGACGTAATTCGATACACCGTATCGGGAAAAAGAATTCCTGTTACAGCACCGGAAATATTTTTTACCGGTTTGTTTGGTGCGTAACGTGCCCGTGAAACAATCTTACCATTGCTGCCGGCGGTTTGAGAGACAGACGTTGTTACAACGCTTACCATAGAGATAAACATTACCGCACAAATTTGTACACAACGTTTCATAAGAAGCTGACCTTTCTAGAGAAGTCTGTTCACAGCATTCAGCGGAATACTTGAGCCGATACAATGTAAGAGTACTACCGTAAAGAATATATATTCAAGGTCACAATTTCGCCGGATGTGATTTCTCTACTTAAATACAGAACAGGCCATAACCGAAACCGAGATTCTCCGGAATGATACCGCGTTTTCTTTTTACATCATAGAAAATATTTTATGCTCCTGCAAAAACAAAATCCCGGTCAATGGAGTTAAACTCTTTTCCTTGAAGATCTTTTGGAGATACAATCGGCTCGGAAACACGCCAATCAATCTGTAATGCTGCGTCATTAAAAAGTATTGAGCGTTCGTGTTCTTTACTGTAATAGGCAGTACATTTATACGAAAACAGCACATCATCCGAAAGAACAGAAAACCCGTGCGCAAAGCCGGGAGGAATCCATAGTTGAATATGATTTTCATCAGAAAGTTCAACGGAAAAATATTTTCCAAATGTCGGCGAACCGAAACGGATATCTACCGCCACATCTAAAACTGCGCCGCGAAGAACCTGACAGAGTTTTCCTTGTGCGCAGGCGCCGACCTGATAATGCAGCCCGCGGATAGTATTTTTTACGGAACGGGAAATATTATCCTGAACAAATTCAACGGCTCCGGCCTGCGCCGTGAAAAGATCTTTTCGAAACGCTTCAAAAAAATATCCCCGCTCATCCCGAAATATTTTCGGTTCAACAATAAGCAGTCCTTGAATCGGCGTGGTGGTGATTTTCATTGAAGGCTAGTCCTCTTGAAAAATTTTTTCAAGATATTCCCGATACATTGATTTCGGCAGCGAGCCGACCAATGCCGTAAAACTCTCTTTTGAAATAAACTTTTTCAGATAGGCAATTTCTTCCAAGCAGGCAACTTTCAATCCCTGGCGGTCTTCAATAACACCGAAAAAGTTTGATGCCTGCAGCAACGCTTCAGGCGTACCGGTATCCAGCCACGCGACGCCTCGTCCAACCTTTTCCACGCGCAATTTTTTCTGTTTGAGATACACATTATTTACATCGGTAATTTCCAATTCGCCCCGAGGCGACGGCGTAATAGATTTGGCGATGGGGACAACGTTATTATCATAAACGTATAAACCCGGAACGGCATAATTCGATTTCGGCTGTTTCGGTTTTTCTTCAATAGAAAGCGCATTTCCTTCCTTATCAAAATCCACCACGCCGTACCGCTCGGGATCATTAACACGATAGCCGAAAATTGTTGCGCCCTTTTTTTGCTGCAGCGCGCGGTAAAAGAAATCCAGATTACCGTAAAAAATATTATCGCCGAGAATCAGCGTTACGCCGTCGCTGCCGATAAAGTTTTCGCCGAGAATAAATGCTTCGGCAATTCCGTTCGGCGCATCCTGCACAACATATTCAAAACGAACGCCGAGATGAGAGCCGTCTCCGAGTAACTGCCGGTACAATGGAATGGTTTCTTTGTTTGAAATAATTAAAATTTCTTTTATGCCGCCGAGCATTAAGACCGAAATGGGATAATAAATTAACGGCTTATCATAAATAACAACTAATTGTTTGCTGTACACTTTTGTTATGGGATACAACCGCGAACCCGAACCGCCGGCTAAGACTATTCCTTTCATGCAATTCCTTTATTCTGATAAATATGTTTTCGTAAATGCTTTCTTTGCTTCTGCCATTGCCGATTGAAGTTTTTGAAATATTTCTTCAATTCCCTGCAACTCTGCAGAAATTCCTTTTTGTTCAATCTGCACGCTCAGCGCCGTAACTTTTTTTGCTCCGATACTGCCGGCGCCTCCTTTTAATTTATGCGCAGCATGATGAACTCCTTCAGCATCACGGCAGGCAATTGCCTTTTCAATTTCTTGAGCAGACTGTTCAGATTCCTGAAAATAAATTCTTATCAATTCTTTCAGCAGTTCAGAATCTTCTAATTCCATTAATTCGTCAATTCTTCGCTGATCGATAATTTCACCCGAAGTATTCATAGTCTCCACCTTTGGAATTGTTTTTAAAGCAAGAAACCGATGCAGCGCCGCTTGAATAAATTCTTTTCGTACTGGTTTTTCAAGATACTCATTCATTCCTGCTTCATAACATTGCTGTTGAATTCCCGCCGTGGTGTTTGCCGTAACGGCAATAATGAACGGACTTTTTTTACTGCCGTTCATTTTACGAATTTCCTGCGCCGCTTCAATGCCTCCCATTTCCGGCATCTGAAGATCCATAAACACCACATCATATTCATTTCGGCGAAGTTCTTCCACAGCTTCTTTTCCGTTCTGTACGCATAACGAATTTAGGCTGAGCGAAGAAAGCATTTTTTCCAATACTTTCTGATTAATCGGATTATCATCGGCAATTAAAATCCGCAGCGATGGATCAATCATTCTTTCACACTGTTTGTTTTTTGAAGAGCTTCATAATATTTACGAATATATTCAAGATAATCTTTTGAATATCCAGCTTCAACTGCTCTCTGTAAATCGTACGACCGGTCATTTCCTTTTTCGCTCTGTTCTAATTCGGCAGGGCTTTTCCGCGCCGGCGTCGTTCCGCTGAGCGCCTTTCGTTTCTGTTCAAAATCTCTTTCCCGTACGGAATTCTGCGCTTGCAGCATGCGGGAAAGAATCCGTTCCTGCTGCCGGACGGTGTTCGCATCAATATTATTCTGCTCAAGTTTTTCAACAACTTCTTTCATTTCATCGGAAATCTTTTTCAAATCGCCGAGCACATTCTCTTTGTTCCGGCTTTGTTCCGCTTCGCGTTGTAATTGCTCCATAGATTTTCGCACGGCATCCTGCTGCTTTGCCAGCCGCCCCATTTCCTGAAGCTGCTGCTGTGTCATCCCTTCCTGATTTCCCATTTGCTGCGTCTGCATATTTATCTGCATTTGCTGCTGCGCCATATTGCGAAGCTGCTGCAGCAACGAACCGCCTCCCTGCCCTCCCTGCTGCTGCATTTGCTGCATGGCACCCTGCATTAAGGCAGCCGCTTTGTTCAACGACGCCATTGCTTCTCCCTGAAAAGAACTGGCATAATTTCCATTCCGGCTTTCTATTCCCTGCATGGATTGCTGCATTGTTCCCATCGCTTTGCCGATTTGCTTTCCCATTTCCGGCGACACTGCAAATGATTTCTGCGAAAGCTCCATCAGTTGATTGGCAATATTCGCCAGGTCACCATGAATATTCTGCTGCTGAACGGCAATATCCTTAAATTGCTGTGAAGAATAATCAAGCTGCTGCGTTTGGTTTTTTAACTGCTCTTCTTTCTGTGAAAGACGCAGCAGATCCTTCATCGCTTTCTGCAGTCCGCTCATCGTTTCCTGCATTTGATTGCTTAAGAGCTGCTCTTGAAGCGCGGACATTTCATTCGCCATCTGCTGAAGCCCCTGCATTGACTGCTGCTGCGACTGCATTGCCTGTTGCGGCTGCGTGGAACGAAGCTGCTGTGAGCTTTGCTTCATTGATTGTTCCATAGATTTATTTTCCGCCGCTTCTTCGGTTTTTTGCAGCTGATCCATCGGCATTTCTTTGGGAAACTCTTCCATCTTTTCACGAAGCGATTTCATTTCTTCCTGCACGTTGTTCAGCTCTTTCGAAATATCTTCCTGCTTCCGCGCAAGGTCATTTCCTTTTTGCGCATCGTTTTCTTTTAAATTTTTTGTTTCCTTCTGAAGCTCTTCCTGTTTCTTCATCAGCTCTTCAGCGCGTTTTTTCATCTCGTCCACTTTTTGTTCAATCTGAATGCGCTTCAATAAATTTAAGGTCCGCTCAATGCTGGAACGGAACTGCTCTTCGGAAAACTGCGCCTGCTCCATTGCCTGCCGCAGCTGTTCGGAATTCATCTGCTGCATTGCCTGCTGCATTCTTTTCATTGCTTCACGAAACTCCGGCGTATTCATTTCCTGCAATGTTTTTTGCAGTTCCAAATATTTTTCCAGTGTTTCGGAAGAGAGCGTATTATTTTTATTTAACTGTTCCGTCATTTCATTAACGGTTTTGTTCACCTCATCAATCTTTTTCTGAATGTCATCGTATTTTTTTGCAATCTCTTCCGCTTTTTTCTGCTTCTGCCAGTCCAATTGCTTGTTTCGTTTCATATCGCGGTGTAATTCTTCTAAATCTTTTTTCAAATCTTCCGCCGCCTTAAGCGATTCTTCCAGCGTTTTTAATGAATTGTCGTGGCTCTTTTCCGCATCGGCAAAAACTTCTTCCAGCGAAGGAAGACGAAGAAGATACGAAGCGCTTTTGCCTGCTTTGGGTCCGTTTACATTGTCGTTGTCATAAACAGCCGCGTAGTATTCAACAATATCTTCCGGCGCCAAATGAAGCGAAGAAAGGTTCCATTCGTACGAAATAATCTGCTGAAGCGAAGTTTTATCCTGCAGCGGAATTTCCAAGCGCTGCTCTTTTTCTTCCTGAGAATATTTTGACTGAACAAGTTTGTAAAAAAGCGCCAGACCGCTGAAGCCGAAATCATCTTCAATTTTTATCTGCAGCGGAAGCGATGAATTATCGGTAACATCAATATTTTTTCCCGGAAACAAAATTGACACGCTCGGCTCCGCATCCGGAAGAATGGTAATTTTATATTCAATAAGATTGGAATTCATTAATCCCTGCGCATCTTCCAATTCTATGTAATATGATGTCGGCGAGTCTGCCGTAAACGATGCCTGCAGATGCGTTCCGTTTTTTTTCAGCGCTGTTTCGCTTCCATCTTTAAAAACAATTGCCGCAGAAGAAATTTCTTTGCTGGGAAGAATATTCCATATAATTCGCGAGCCGGCAAGAGCCGAAACATCGCCGGTGTTTTCATCCAGCGTCTGCGGTGCAAGACGGGAATATTTCGGCGGCGTAACGGTAACGGATAAAGTTCGAACAAACGGCCGCTCGGTAACGGCAAGCTGATATTCATTCGACTGAACATCTTCCGCCGAGGCGCTGTACCGAAGCGAAGAATTGAGTGAAGTAAAATGATAGCGGAATATTCCTGAAGAATCTTTTTGTAATTTTATTTTTTCGTTTTTTTCAATTCCTTCTTCTCGGTAGTAAAGAAATACTTCCGAAGGAAGTTTCTTTTGCCCCGCTGCGGATGTAAGAGGAACAATGCGGACGGAAATTTCCGCAGATTCTCCCTTCACAATTTCTTTGTTGCCGGGAAAAACTTGCAGCATAAACGGAAGCGGCGGATGAAATTCCTGCATAAAATGAAACACTCTGTACGAGGCGTTTGCCAGCGGAGAATTGGGAACAAGCATCCCGATAACAAGAGCAAGAGAGAGCACCGCTCCCTGCCGGAATAATATCGTTGCCGGCTTAAAAGATACCACCTCCGTAAAATGCAATGCGGATGCCGATTCGGAAAAGCGCTCAACGGCGACTTCGATAAATTCTTTTGAAACGGAATAGCGTTCCTCTTTTCCGTAGATTTTTCCTAAATCCATAATATTCTGCAGTTGGTCGTGAACTTCAGGAAAATGTCTGCCGATTATTGCATTTATCTCCCGCTCGGAGATGCCGGTGAGAAGATGAAATTTTCTTGCCGCCGGAATTCCCGCATTCCACAAAACGGTAAGAAGACTGACGCCGATGAAAATAAAAAAGAGAACCGTCCGCACGGCGGCAGAAAATAAAAAGAGCGTTTCACTGAGCAGAAAAATTGAAAAAAGAAGAAGAACAAACAATATAGAAACCAATATCCCCCGCACAATCTGTTCACGATAATAACGCGAACGAACTTCTTCAATGCGATGCGCAAGAGTATTAATGATATGGGTTGTTGATTCCGACATGAAAATTTTTTGCTATTGGCTGAGCGCCCAGATAATAATATTGGTTCCGAATCGGAGCGCTTCTTCCCGTTTCTCCGGCGGATCTTTATGCACTTCAGGATCTGCCCAGCCGTCGCTCGGATTGGATTCGTACGTATAATAAACAACCAATCTTCCCTTATAAAAAATACCGAATCCCTGCGGCGGCTTTCCGTCGTGCTCATGAGTTTTCGGAACGCCGTTTGGAAAATTATAAAAACATGAATATAAGCCGTAACTAAACGGCAGCTCAACAAGTTCAGTTTCGGGAAAAACTTTTTTTATCTCGCGCCGGAACGACTTATCCATTCCGTAATCATCATCCGCATACAGAAAGCCGCCGTTTTCAAGATAGGTGCGAAGTCGGTTGACCTCATAATCCGAAAAGGAAATATTACCGTGCCCCGTCATAAAAATCATCGGATAAGAAAAAAAATTGTCGCTGGAAATTTCTACAAATTCATACTTCGGATCAGTATCAATACCTGCATTTTGCTTTGCAAATTTTAACAGATTGACTTCTGCCGAAGGATCGTTATACCAATCGCCGCCGCCGGAATATTTTAGACGAGCAATGCGAAACTGCGAATCAATCCTTTTAGTTTGAGCAACAAGCAGGAATTGAGAAGTACATACAAAAAATATGTAAAGCGAAAAAATAAATTTCATAGAAGAAATTAGCGAAAAAGTGAGGAAAAACAAAAAGGTATATTGCGCATTGAACGAACAAAAGCATAACCGGAAGAAAAGAAGACGCAAATATTAATAATTTCTAAAATTTTTTTTCTTTGAGTTAGAGAATTAACCTGCTAATTTAGCATAGATTTATCTGAATAAGAATAATAATCTTCAATCACTACATCATTCTACAAACAATCACCTAAAAAAATCTAAACGGAGGTCGTTTATGAAATATCGTGTTGTACTGTTTTCTTCTATCTTCTTACTTCCAATTCTTACCTTGAGTCAATCAAACAATGCATTGAAATTTAAAAGCGTAAATTTCGATTACGTTGAAATTAATTATTCTTCCGATATAAATCCTTCCGGTAATTTTACTGTAGAATTTTGGGCAAAAACAAACGGCATTCCGCTGGAGAATCCAGGCTCACCTTATTCATCACGATTTTCAACAGAAGGATTGAAAGGATTTGTCATTTATGTCGATAATACCAGCCACTGGTTATTTCAATTTGGAAATGGAGTCGGCTGGGAGTCGGGTATAATCGGCGATGTTACGGACTTAACGTGGACACATATTGCTGTTGTTCTAAACAATGGTACATTTGAATATTATGTGAACGGCACCTACACCAATCTTACCGACGGAAGAAATTTTGTTGCAAACCCAAGTAATGTCGCTAGAATTGGTGCTGGTGATTACGACGGATCTCCGGAATATTATTTTAACGGTGAAATAGATGATGTTCGTTTTTGGAATGTTGCACGAACAGCACAACAAATAAGCGACAACAAAGATAATCCTCTCTCCTTACCCCAATCGGGGCTTGTTTCATATTGGAAGTTAGACGAAAGTGGTTCATCAATAACTGCTTCCGATGCCGCCGGAAGTAACGACGGAATGCTTTATAATTTCGCCTTCGACGGAGGGGACGGCTGGGTTGCCAGCAATGCGCTGCTTCCGGTAGAGCTGACTTCGTTTTCGGCACAGAGAAACGGCAACAGCGTAAATCTTGTTTGGAACACCGCTACCGAAACTAATAATTTTGGTTTTGAAATTGAGAAAAAACAACTTTTACCTTCGGCAGCAAACAGAGAATTTACAAAAATCGGTTTTGTAAAAGGAACGGGAACCAGCGCTGTGCCTCAGTCGTACTCTTTTGTAGATGCCGATGCGGAAGGAACGGTTCTTTACCGGTTAAAACAAATTGACCGCGACGGAAAATTTTCTTACTCCGGCACGATAGAAGTAAACGGAGCGGCACCGGCTAAATTTTCTCTTGAGCAAAATTATCCGAACCCGTTTAATCCTTCTACGGTTTTCACTTTCCAAATTCCGCAGGATGGAAATGTTTCATTAAAAGTGTATGACAATCTCGGACGTGAAGCCGCCATAGTAATGAATGAATTTAAAACCGCCGGTCAATACAGCGTTGCGTTTAACGCCTCGCAGTTCGCCAGTGGTATGTATTACTATATGCTGAAATCCGGCAGTTTTCAATCGGTAAAAAAGATGTTGTTAATGAAGTAAAACGGTAAGCTCTTTTCAAACTTCAAGCCGTCGGGAGATGAACAGTCTGCCTGACGGCTTTTTTATTTTTAAATGATACCGAGATGCAGTACGATGTTATTTCTCAGCCGTTCATTAAGTTTTCACCGCTGTTGATTTTTAACCAAACTCTTCTATCTTACAGTGTAATTATGTTTTACAATATGAATCTTCTTTTCACAACACAAAATATTTTCTCACGTATTCGTTTCGAACAGCCGATCTGCTCTTCCCCGCTGCCGCGTCCGTAAGCGGACCATATACAGACATAACTCCCGACTGTCGGAAACTTCAGACTAAAAGTTTCAACTTCCAATTCTTCTTACACGTTAATTTTTTACTAAGGAAAATTTTATGAATGCGAACGATTGTATTTCACTCGAAGAGCGTTACGGCGCTCATAATTATCATCCGTTAAATGTGGTAATTACCAACGCCGAAGGGGCGTGGGTAACGGATGTTGAAGAAAAAAAATATTTAGACTGTCTTGCCGCCTATTCCGCCGTCAACCAGGGGCACTGCCATCCGAAAATTCTTGCGGCGTTTATTGAGCAGTCAAAAAATGTAACGCTCACCAGCCGCGCCTTTCGGAACGATAAACTCGGGCTGCTTTATAAAAAACTACACGATCTGACCGGTTATGAAATGATTCTGCCGATGAATTCCGGCGCCGAAGCCGTTGAAACCGCAATAAAAGCGGCGCGCAAATGGGGCTATACAAAAAAAGGAATTGAGCCCAATAAAGCGGAAATTATCGCCGCCACGCAGAATTTTCACGGACGAACAACAACCATTATCAGCTTTTCAACGGATGAAGATTACCGGAACGGTTTCGGTCCCTTTACGCCGGGATTTTCCATTGTTGAATTCGGCAATATTGAATCGCTGAAAAAGGCAATCAATAAAAACAGCGCGGCGTTTCTCGTTGAACCCATTCAGGGGGAAGCAGGAATTATTATTCCGCCGGAAGGATATTTACGGGAAGCAGAAAAACTATGTAGGGAAAATAATATGCTCTTTATCGTTGATGAAATTCAATCCGGTCTCGGCAGAAGCGGAAAACTTTTTGCTTATCAATATGAACAGGTGCATCCCGATGCGGTCATAATCGGCAAAGCGCTAAGCGGCGGATTTTATCCTGTGTCGGCGGTTCTTTCAACCAAAGAAGTGCTCGGCGTTTTCAACCCCGGAGAACACGGTTCAACCTTCGGCGGAAATCCGCTGGCGGCGGCGGTTGCCGTGGCGGCGCTGGATGTTTTGATTGAAGAGAATCTTATTCAAAAATCTTTTGAACTCGGAACATATTTTTCCAATCGGTTACGTGCGATAAAAAATCCGCTCATAAAAGAAATACGCTCGCGCGGATTATGGATCGGCGTAGAACTGAACACGAAAGCCCGTCCGTTCTGCGAAGCATTAATGAAGGAAGGCATTCTCTGTAAAGAAACACACGATACGGTAATTCGTTTTGCCCCGCCTCTTATCATTACCAAAGATGAAATTGACTGGGCGGTGGAAAAAATAAAAAACGTTCTGGTATAAAAATAAAAATCCGCGCTCATCACGCGGATTTTTTTTCTAAAAAAGAAATGAACGTTAATCCATAATCTTCCGTAAAAAAGCCGGACGATCGGAATCTTCGATATTAGGATTTTTATACTGCTGGTCAGACGGTTCCTGCGTG
>JACFMZ010000154.1 GCA_019455105.1 Bacteroidota bacterium
AAATCGTTGTTTTTGGAATTTTTTTTAGGTTGAAATAGACTCTGGATCTGCGTGTTGGGGTTCGAGTCCCTACGGGGCAGCTTCAAAACAGGCGTAAATAGCGATATTTACGCCTGTGCTGTTTTATGGTATGACGCAAGTATGCGCTACCATATAAATTGATCTGTGATTAATCCAACGATTGCACCAACCCCGCTGCCAACCGGACCCGCAATTGCTCCGCCGATTACCGCTCCACCGCACGGTTACGAGCCAATCTATCAAAGTGATTATTCAGCACTTTCTTTATTTCTCTTTTCGCTTTCACCAAAGTATCAACTGCTTCTTCATCGTGGAACGCTTCCATTTTCTGAACGATGGTATGAACGGCATTGTCAATCCCGCCCATTGCTTGTAGTAGTTGTTTTTCTACTTCTTCTTTTAATTTTTCGTCTTTCATTTTTTTAGATTTATAATGTGGCAAGAAATTCTGTCACGAAATTTCGAATTTAATTTTCTTCGCCTTCACCGCTGCCGCAAAATTCTCGATTGTTTCCAGCGACAAATTTTGCGCGCCGGATTCGATGCCGCCGACGTTTTGTCGGCTCGACTTCATCGCTTCCGCAACATCGCATTGACGCATTTTCGCTTTTTCCCGCGCTGCGCGTAACTGCGCCGCGACGGATTGTTTTAAGTTTGATTTCATTTTAAAATTCTTCCTCTGTGAAGTCGTGGTCTTGTGAATCTTCCCAAATCAGATACGCTTGATACCAATCAGCCATTCGCCGCATAATGCCGGCAAGATTATCGCTGTATTTTTGCGCGTCAAGAATTTCCGTTTTTTCAATCCAAATCGGAAAAAAGAAAATCGTTTCGACACCATAATCCAGCCTACTGCCGACGTCGGATTGGCGTTGGATTTCTAAAATCTTTTCGTCTGAAATATTTTCAAACGAAAAAACTTCCGCAAGCAACCGCGGCTCGCGGTTGTGAAAAATAAACTGCCGACCGTCTGACTGGTCGGCAATTGGATTTTCACAGAATAAAAATTTTGCTGTTTTATTATTCATAAAAAATGTATAAAACAAAAAACAGTCAACAGCGGTAAATTGCTGCTGACTGTTTTTATTTTATACTGCTTCTGCCTCCGCATACTTGAGGAGGCAGAAGTTTTCTGCCTCCTCGAGGGAGGAGAACATTTCAACTCCCTCAAGTTTTTCTAAATTTACCCACCACGCTTCGGCTTCATAGCGAAGCCCGAACCGCGCTTCGCTATCTTTCCAATATCCCCATTCTTCGGGGATACTGATACAGCAGTTATCAGTGATTTGAGCCGTTTTCACCGGCTCAAATCTACCGATGAACGAGTACCCAAACTCGGCACTCGTCCATCGGTCTTCGAGGACGGCGAATTTCTCGCCGTCCTGAAAAAGGAGAAATTCTGAGCGATACTCATAATCGCCTCCATTGTTTCTTAAATTTATATTTTTTGGAGGGATATAATATCCCTCCAATGATTTCAAAAACTTCCAATTGTTTTTCATTTTAATTACTCCTTTTTTTGCATTTTTTTTAAAAGATTTTACGCATTATGCTAACAAATAAGTGGCAAAATCATCTTCTCTTCTTTTTACAATGACTATTTCATCTTTTAAGCGGCTTTCATTTTTACTTTTTTCAGCCTGAGACAGGCTGAAATGTGAATCCCTAAAATCGTATGTTTTACCATCGATTTTTATTTGGCATTCAGTTGAATCAATTGGAAATTGCAATTCTACAAAAATTTTTTGGCTTCTGTTGTAGTGTTTAGCCGTTGTTAAATTTTTCATTTTGTTTTGCCCGTTTTATTTTCTCTTTTTCAAGGAGGCGGCGGCTGGCTCTGCCGTCGGTTTAGTTTGTGTGTAGTTGCGTTTTAACTACACATCAATATAGCAAGATATATCTTGCTTGTCAAGTGAAATCGTAATTTATTTTTAAATATTTTACTTTTTTTTTATTCAAAATTTCGTTTTAACGATGTGAAAAATAGGCGCAAGGTATATCTTGCGCTGAAATTTGAGAAGTAAAATTGCTGAATTTCGCTTGTTTTCAATAGGTCAATTTTAAAATTGCTGAATTTCGCTTGTTTTCGCAATGCGGCAAGATATAGATTGCTACCCCTTGCGAATTACAACGCCGTATAACGCAAATCTGCGCGATTGCGATAGCGTTAAATAGCAGAATTTAAATAAAAAACGTCCCGATGGCTTCTTCATCGGGACGCGGGGTTCGCTCGTTCGGTTGTCAGCATTGCGCTTTATGTTGTGTTTCCGGAAGGTTGTTCGTGCGGGTTGCCTTGGCGGGAATTTTTTTGGAATAAAAAACTTTATTTTGACAAAACAAAAATCACCGCCGCGCCGAGTGCGCCGATATACCAGTGGTCGTACCACGGCGGCTCAATTACAATCGGCGGCGGAATTGTAACTTTAATTGGTTTATAAAAAGTTGAATCAAGAATTATTCGCCGTTCAAGTTCCGCGAGCGGCGTGGCGGTTACGTAATTGATTGAGGTTGAATCTTCAATTCGCGCTTTGAACGGAAGAAAGTAGTCAGCAAAGACAGAATCGCCGGATTGTGTCGTATCTTTTCCTGTAATAAAATTTTGAAGTGAGTCATATTTTTTTTTCCAAAATGCTTTTCCTGTGGAATCAATTTTTATTTTTATCACCGGCACAGGAACCGGAATTGTGTCGGGCGGAAGTTGCTCGTAGAAGGTAATTCGTTGCGGCGCGGGCGTTTTGTGAAAATAGAAATACGACGCCGCCGCCAAAATAATTCCGCTGATTATGCCGATGAAAAATTCTTTCATTTTATTTTGAATTTTAATTTCAAAAATGCCTTCACCAATAACCGAAGCCATCGCCCGTCGCTCGATGCCATTTCAACAATATTCTTTTCGTCGGCTACCCATACGCTGACTTCATTGAAATGCGTTATAACATTTACCCGTGTCATTGCTTTATGCAAAATTCTTTTCTTCAAACGATTTATAAATTGTTTTCCCTTCTTCTTTCAGTGCGAGTAACGGCTGACGGCGAAGCGGAAGCGTCCAAGAAATATGAACCCATTGATTAAATTCTTGAATGAGTTGGTCGTAAGGAACAAATTTTCTTGCAATCATAAATAGTTCGTCAATCGTCATTCCGCTAACGTGAATGTCCGCCGCCTTGCCTTGTGTGTGTTGTGAATTTGTGCTTCCGCCGATTGCTGTATTCACTTTCTCACTGCGAAATCCCGATGTTACAATGATTGGCTTCTTCACTATTTCCCGTAATGGTTCAAGCGCGTGTTCGCACAACATTTGCAAGTTGTGAACTTGTTCTTCATTCGGTTTATTTTCAATTCCATTTCTGATTGCGTAATCCGAGCGCGTTAATTCTTCAAGCGTGAAATGTGCAGAAAGTTTCATTGTTCATTTCCTTCGTCTTTTTTTACAATTGCTTTGGAAACTTTATTTACGAACTTGTCAACAAGTTCCTGCCCTTTGGATTTGGCAAAAATAAATGCAATAAGAAACGTGAAGAAGAATTTCAGCACAACGATTTGGAAGTCGTTGAACGAATGAATTTCCACCGCCGTTGTAAAAATTGTGAAGAAAAATGATGCGCACAGCAAAAGAAAATTGTTGCTGTGATACCATTTTTCGCCGTTGCCGATTGTCGGAAATGTATTCAGAACGGACAGCGTGAATGACGTGAGAAGAATTGCAAGAAACATTCGCGCATACGGATTGACAAAGAGCAATTCGAAATAATTTAAACTCTCTGTATTCATTTCATTTTTCCTTTATTTTTTTTGATATAATAAAATGTGATTATTGAAACGGCAGTTGCCGAGAGATACATAATAATCCGCGCAATTGTTTCGATGACTTCCAAAGATACAATTGTGATAAAGGCAGTATAGAGCAACGAGAGAAATCCTATTAAGTGCTTTTCCATTTTATTTATGGTTTCCATTATTTGTCATTTTAATTTTTCCAATCTCATTTTTGCCTTTAAATTTCCTTTATCGGCGCGGACTTGATAGAATCGGCGAACAACTTCTTGCGTCCATATCGGGAAGC
>JACFMZ010000155.1 GCA_019455105.1 Bacteroidota bacterium
GCGGTAAAAGAAGAAGGAATTCTTATTATGGAACATCCGACGCGGTTTGAGTTCACCCCCAATTCATTGTGGGAAATTGTTGTGCAAAAAACATACGGAAGAACTTCCATTTCCATGTTTCAATATCGAAAAGAGGCAGCATGAAAATTGCACTGTACCCCGGAACCTTCGACCCGATAACCAACGGACATATTGATATTCTGGAGCGGGCAACGCACTTGTTTGATAAAGTGATTGTTACCGTTGCGGTAAATTCTTCCAAGACGCCGATGTTCTCCACAAAAGAACGAGTTGATTTAATTCAAACAATCATTCAACAGAAGCGATATAAAAATGTTTCGGTAGAACATTTTGAAGGTCTGCTGGTTTCTTTTGCAAAGAAGAAAAACGCAACGGCAATTATTCGCGGCTTGCGCGCCATTTCTGATTTTGAGTATGAATTTCAAATGGCGCTGATTAACAGAAAACAGGCGGGCGAAATTGCCACGGTGTTTCTTATGCCGCACGAAAAATATACGTACTTAAATTCCAGCATTGTGCGCGAACTTGCCCTGTTAAACGGCAACATTAAAGATTTTGTTCATCCGGTTGTTCTGCGCGCATTAAAGAAAAAAATCAGCCACTAACCATACTTCAAGTGAAGAAAGGAAATTACATCGCAGTGAAATCGTTATCAAAAAAAGTTGCTGCTGCCGAAGCATCGCAAACTCTCGCCCTTACGGCACTGGCAAAAAAAATGAAAGCCGAAGGAATTGATGTTGTTTCATTAACCGCCGGCGAACCGGACTTTCCGACTCCCGCACATATTAAACAAGCCGCAATTAAAGCCATTGAAGATAACTTTACCAAATACACGGTGAACGCCGGTATTTTGGAACTGCGCAATGCCATTGTAGAAAAATTAAAGCGGGACAATAATATCCATGTTACCGCCTCGCAAATTCTTGTTTCAAACGGCGCAAAACATTCCATCTTTAATGCGCTGCAGGCAATAATTAATAAGGGAGATGAAGTTATTATTCCCGCGCCGTTTTGGGTAAGCTATCCTGAAATGGTAAAACTTGTAGACGGTGTGCCGGTAATTATTAAAACAACGGAAAAAACAGATTTCAAAGCCGGCGCTGCACAAATAAAAAAGGCAGTGACCAAAAAAACAAAAGCATTAATTCTCTGCTCCCCCTCAAACCCGACCGGCTCGGTGTATTCACAAGAAGAGTTAGAGCAGATTGCCGAGGTTGTAAAAAAGACCGGTATCTATGTTATTGCCGATGAAATTTATGAAAAAGTAATTTACGACGGCGCAAAACATTTCAGTCTTGCTTCCATTCCGGAAATTACCGACCAAATAATTACGGTAAACGGAGTTTCGAAAGCTTATTCAATGACAGGCTGGCGGATTGGATTTCTTGCCGCTCATCAAAGCATTGTTGATGCGGCGGAAAAAGTGCAAAGCCAGGCAACAAGCGCGCCCAATTCCATTGCGCAAAAAGCCGCCTACGCCGCCTTTGCCGGAAGCGATGATGAAGTAAATAAAATGACTGCCGAATTTACAAAACGACGCGACTATATTTATACGGCAATCACTTCTATTCCGGGAATCACTTCCACTAAACCGCAAGGAGCATTCTACCTGTTTCCAAATGTGAGCGGATTGTTCGGAAAAAGTTATAACGGAACAATACTTAAAACCAGCAGCGATGTGGCGCAGTTTTTTATTAAAGATGCGAAGGTTGTCTGTGTGCCGGGTGATGGATTTGGTGCAAAAAACAATGTACGGTTTTCGTATGCCTGCTCAATGCAAGATTTAGAAAAAGCCGCTACGCGCATTAAAAATGCTGTAGAAAAATTAAAATAATTTATTCTTATCTCACGCAAATCCCCAAGGGATGCCTTCGACAGTCGCGAAGTTTTTCAAGACGAAAAAAATAAAAATGATAAATTATTTCTTTGCGTTTTTGCGTGAAATGTTTTTTAGTTTTTGAATTTTACATTTTTAATTTATAATTGTTTTTAGAAAATGCCTACATACCAATACAAATGTTCTCTCTGCGGTTACGAGTTTGAAGAATTTCAATCCATGAAAGAAGAAGCGTTACAGCAATGTCCCGAATGTCAACGCATTGGATTGCGTCGTCTTATCGGCGGCGGTGCGGGAATGATTTTTAAAGGCAGCGGATTTTATCTGACGGATTACAAAGGAGGAAAAAAAGATTCGGGGACAATGTCGGATAAGTAAGATTTTGCCATTAAGTCACAGAGGACACAGAAAATAAAAATATTGACATTGTCTATGAGTTGTAGTATCTTGACTTATGAATATCATTTGGGATGATGAAAAGAATGCCACGCTTAAAAAAGAACGAAACATTTCGTTTGAAGAAATTGAAGTTCTAATTCTAGATAAAAAGTATCTTGATATTGTAGAACACCCAAAACGTCCGAATCAAAAACTTTTTATACTTTCTTTCAAAGGATATATTCACGTTGTACCTTTTGTAATAGATACTGACAACAATATCGTTCTCAAAACTGCATTCCCAAGCACAAAGTTTAATAAAATATATGGACAGAAAGACAATGAAAACTAAACTTGATAAAGACGAACAACAAATAGAAAAATCTGCAACAGCATATCGTCCGATTCCCAAAAAAGACCGCAAAGCAATCGAAGACGTGTTAGGTCGTATTCGGAAGAGCCGTAATGTTAATATTCGTCTCTCTGAATCCGTTTTAGAACAATTGAAGCGTCGTTCACAAGAAGAAGGAATTCCTTACCAAACTCTTATTTCTAGCGTGTTACATAAATTTGTTACTAATCGACTTGTGGACGAAGCAGCCATACGCAAATCGTTGCAACTACTTCATTCAAATCAATAAATTTCAATAAAAAATCCCGCGGAAGCGGGATTTTTTATATTCTTACTTTCTCGTTCTTCCACCCCGCTCATTATTGTCTCGCGTGGAACCGTTTGTGCGGATGCGGTTCGGTTCTGCTGCGGGTAACGGTGTTACTGTAGTTGTTACAGGATATATAATAATTGGAATATACGGTGGCGGAGGCGACGGGCATGGATCCGTAACGATAATGATTATTGGCTCGTTCGAAACTGGCAGCGCGGATGCCGGTTCTCTGCTTGCTACGTAAAGTTCCGTGTAGCAACCGCCAAAAAGCGCTGTAAGGATAAGAGCGAATATCTTTTTCATTGGAGCCTCCTATTTTTTTAGAAGCACAATATTTAAATAACTCATCCGTTGGACAGCAGTGCGGGGGAAAGGTTTATAGGAAAGGTTGTTAAACAAATAATCCTGCGCTATGAGCAGGATTTTTTGTTGTTAGATTATCGTGAAACCAATTTCTTTTAAATAATTATAAGTTGGATCATAAAATTCTGGTTTTCTTGTTGGATCTTCCAAATCACCATTCGGAATTACAATTACCATTCCTTGACGTGCGCGTGTAAGTAAAACACGATAAGCATTTTTGAGAAATGTTTGTCTTTCGGCTTTTCTAATAAATTGCCATTTATTTCCAGTAAAAGAACGGTATTCCTAATCATTATTTTTGTAGCGAAAATCGGCGTCCCACGTTACACACGCCCAATCAAGTTCTAAACCCTGAACGTGAAATTCTGTCGCAACATCTTCAAGATAATATGAAGAACGAACATCATCTTTTCCATTTAGAAACCAATGAATTGGGTTCATCGGAGTTTTAATATCAATCGCGTGTGGTTTTAATCTTTCTGCTTCTGAAGAAACTACAATTCCAAAACGTTCTGAACCGCGCGCTTGATTCTTTAACCATTTTTTTGCTTTAGATAAATCACGTGTTATTACGATTGGATATTTTTCATTAATAGAATTTAACGTCTTTCTTGCTTCAGTAGTATCTAAATCAAGTATTTGTTTTACTAAACGAGAAACATTTTCTGCGCGAAATGAGCGCATTGAAACAGATAAATGTAATTTATCGGGAGTATAAAAATATTTGTGTAAATGGTTAAAAAAATAAATACATTAA
>JACFMZ010000017.1 GCA_019455105.1 Bacteroidota bacterium
AAAGGAAAGTCTGCACAGGGAACGGACCAGGATGATATTATTATTGCGCCGTACACCACCGTTCAAAAGAAAATGCTCGGCGTAACCTACTTGGGAATTATTCTCGCTTCAGCGGTCAGCACCGATGCGATGAACGATGCACAAAATCAAATTACGGAATTGCTCCGCGCGCGTCATAAACTGCAGCCGTGGGATGATAATGATTTTACGGTGCGGAGCCAAACCGAAATTGCTAATGCCGCACAGGCAACCACGCAGGTGCTTACTGTGCTTCTTGCTTCTATTGCATCAATCTCGCTTATTGTCGGCGGAATCGGCATTATGAATATTATGCTTGTTTCCGTAACGGAGCGGACTCGAGAAATCGGAATTCGCATGTCTGTTGGTGCGCGGGGAAAAGATATTCTCTCGCAGTTTCTTGTTGAAGCGGTGGTGTTGAGCGTGTTCGGAGGAATTGTCGGAATATCTATCGGAATTGTTGCTTCAAAATTAATTACAAAAATTGCAGAATGGAATACGGTTGTTTCGGTTGAATCTGTTGTAATAGCATTTATTTTTTCTGCCGCCGTTGGAATTTTTTTCGGATTTTATCCTGCACGAAAAGCCGCCAATCTTAATCCGATTGACGCGCTTCGGTACGAATAATTTTTTCACCCGCTGAATCATTTTTTAAAATGCCCGACAGAATGTTCGGACATTTTTTTTTGCAGATAAATGCATGAAAGTATTTTTCGGAGAATGGTTGAAGAAACCGTAAATATTTTCTTACCTTTCCTTTGCTTAATGAAATTTGGATTTCTATATTAAGCAAAATTACTATTGGAAAGCAGCATGATACCGTTTAAGAACATTACCTTTATCGTTAATCCTGCGGCAGGAAGAGGAAAAACAAAACATCTTGCCGAGCGGTTGGAAGTTTTGCTGAAAGATTCTCCGGTTACGCACACTATTCTAGAAACGCAATATCCCCGCCATGCCACAGAACTTGCACGGCAGGCTTCCGGTACCAGCGATATTATTGTTGCTGTCGGCGGAGACGGAACGGTTAATGAAGTTGCTTCCGGTTTAATTCACTCGCCGGCAATCTTCGCCGTGTTAAGTGAAGGTTCAGGAAATGATTTTGCCCGCCTTATTAACGCCCCTTCAAAAATTGACCAAGCTGTTCAGCGGTATTCCGAAGCCGAACAAAGACAATTTGATATCGGCAAAGTTGAAGTTACGCTGCACGACGGAAGCGTCAGCGAGCGCTACTTTTTTAATTCACTCGGCATCGGCTTTGATGCCGCGGTGGCAATTCGGGTTTCGCAGATTTCCTGGCTGCGCGGACTTCCGCTCTACGGCGCGGCATTGCTGCAGACGCTGTTCGGTTATAAGCCGCATCTCTTTTCGCTCACTTCGACGGAATATAAGAACAAAAAGAAATCATTCGTTGTCTGTGTCGGAAACGGAACGTGGGAAGGAGGCGGTTTTAAGCTGACACCGGACGCGCTTCCGGATGACGGAAAATTTCAGGTCTGCTGCGTGTACGGCTCTTCTGTGCTGAATATCTTGCCGGTGCTTCCGTTTACCATTAACGGAAGCCATATTAAAAGAAGCAATGTAAGAGTCTTCGATACCTGTTCGCTTCTTGTAGAATCGGATAAACCGTTTCCAGTACATGGCGACGGAGAAATTTTTGGAACAACCGTTGTAAAAATAAAAATTGATTTACTTCCCAAAGCGCTGAACGTTGCTTCTACAGCAGCGCCGTAATAAGGTATTGAGTTGCTAAGAAAATAATGTGTCCTCGCAGGGGAGAGGAAGTAGAAATTTGAAGATATGTTTTTTGTCATTCCGAATCTCGCCTACTGGTGCCAAAGGCATCCCTTCGGAAGAGAAGCATGAGTCACTCTTCGACTCACTCCGTTCGCTCAGAGTGACTTGAAGAACTAATCGGTCACTTTCTTTTTTCTTTGTCATTCCGAATCCCAAAGGGATGAGGAATCAGCTGGTGATTTTTTATTTAAGTTTGAGATTCCTCGCCCTACCGGACTCGGAATGACAAACATAAGCAAAAGTAAACGAATATTTACACCGCTCAACGTTGTTTTTGTATAAATTCTTTTCTATTTGAAAGAAACGTTTGATTTAAGTATTATATCCCATTGTTACGATGGGATTTTTTATTGAAGGATAGTTCAATGCATATTGCTGAAGTTCTAAAACAGCCGGGACCGCATTTTAGTTTTGAATTTTTTCCGCCGAAAACGGAAGAAGCCTCAAAAACATTATTTCATTCTATTTCAGAATTGACGCCGTTAAAGCCGTCGTATGTAAGCGTTACGTACGGCGCCGGAGGTTCAACCCGCCAGTTAACGCAGGAGCTTGTCGTCCGTTTGCAGAAAGAGACGCAGTTGACAATTGTTTCGCACCTTACCTGTGTCGGTTCAACAAAAGATGAAATAAAAAATATTCTGGAAAAATATTCGGCAAACGGAATTCAAAACATCATGGCTCTGCGGGGCGATCCGCCGAAAGGTGAAACAGCATACACTCCGCTTCCGAACGGATTTGCAAATGCCGGAGAGCTTGTGGCGTTTATTAAAATGCATTTTCCAACCATGGGAATCGGCGTTGCCGGATTTCCCGAAGGACATCCCGATACGCCGAACCGGCTGAAAGAGATTGAATACTTAAAAGAAAAAGTCGATCAAGGAGCAGACTATATCTGCTCTCAGCTTTTTTTTGATAACCGCGATTTTTATGATTTCTGCGAGCGATGCGAACTTGCCGGAATTCGTGTTCCAATTATTGCCGGAATAATGCCGGTTACCTCGCGTAAAGGATTAGCGCGCATGTCGGAGCTTGCGCTCGGTGCCCGTTTCCCCGCGAAACTTCTTCGCGCTGTTTCCCGCGCGGAAAATGATGAGTATGTGGAAAATGTCGGCGTCCAGTGGGCAAGCCAGCAGGTAATGGATTTACTGGATCATCATGTTGCCGGAGTGCATTTCTATACACTCAATCGCTCAAAGTCCACAGTAAAAATTTATGAATCGCTCGGCGTGCGCTCATCCGAAGGATTGCGAAAAACACCCGCGCCGTTGGTGTAAAAATATTATAGAAGAAAAACTGTTCATCCGTACGTTCAATGTCATCACGGTTTGAAATAATAAAAAATATCGTTGAGGTCTGTCATAAATTAGAAGCGAAAGGATTTGTGGCGGCGACGGACGGCAATGTCAGCGCGCGATTGCCGAACGGAAATATTCTTACCACGCCGGCTTCTTTGAATAAAGGTTTTGTCCGGGCTGAAGATTTGGTTGAAGTAACTGTTGAGGGAAAACTTGTCAGCAAACAAGGAAAGCCCTCGAGCGAAATCGGCATGCATCTTTTTATTTATCGCGAGCGGAAAGATGTGAATGCTGTGGTACATGCGCATCCGGTGTATGCAACTGCCTTTGCCGCGGCACGAAAAGAAATTTCCGTAAAAGCATTTCCGGAAGTGCTGGTGGCGATCGGAAGAATTCCGCTGGCAGAATATGCAACGCCTTCAACCGGTGAAGTTGCCGATTCGTTACAACCGTTTGTGCAGCATCATGAAGCGGTGCTGCTGATGAATCACGGCGCAGTAACGTACGGCGGCAATGTTTGGGAGGCATATTTTAGAATGGAGAAAGTTGAACACGCGGCGCATATTCAAATTACCGCGCAGGCGCTGGAAGGAATTCAAGAGCTATCGCCGGAGCAGATTAAAAAATTATCGGATATTTCTTATTCTTCTTACGGAAAAGTAATTTCACAATCAATTATCAATTCAAAATAATAAGCGTTGAACTATGAAACATAAAAAAAATATTTTTCAGCTTTCTTTACTCAATTGTATGAGAATATTTTTCCTTCTCTTTCTCTTGTGCGGCACGTTGTTTCCCCAGCAGACGCAGTTTCCGAAAGCCAATCCGGATAAAATATTAACTGCTGAGCTTCAAAAATTAGTAACAACCTTTCACGGCGAAGTCGGTATTTATGTTCGCAATTTAAAAACTGGAAAGACGGTTGAAATTAACGCCGATTCTTTGTTCCCGACTGCCAGTATGATTAAAGTTCCGATTATGTGCGGAATACTGGACAGAGTAGAGAAAAAAGAATTGAGATACGATACCATTCTGGTGTACCGCGATTCGCTGGAATACCCCGGTGTTGATATTGTTGCTGCGCTGCGCGACTCGACAAAAATTCCGCTCGGACAAGTTATTATGCTGAGCATGACAACGAGTGATAATACCGGAAGTTTGTGGCTTCAATTTCTTGCGGGAACGGGAACGCGCATTAATAAAGTAATGGAAGAAAACGGATTTGCCGTAACGCGCGTAAATTCCCGAACGCCGGGAAGAGAAAAAATGCGAAGTCTTTACGGCTGGGGTGTTACATCGCCGCGGGAAATGGCAGAGCTTGTGGCAAAAATTCGGAACGGAAAAATGATCAGTCCGTGGGCGAGCGAGCGAATGTTTCGCAACATGAGCCGAACGTACTGGGATGACAGAGCGCTGGCGGAAATTCCGCCGTATGTTCATGCTGCCACAAAGCAGGGAGCCGTTGATGAATCCCGTTCCGAAGTTGTGCTGGTAACCGGTCCCGTATCGGAATATGTTTTTTGCGTGGTAACAAAAAATCAACAGGATACAAGTTGGAGTGTGAACAATGAAGGTTATCTTCTCATTCGGAATGTTTCAAAAATTTTATGGAATTATTTTGAACCGAAAGATACCTGGAAGCCGTATCCCGAAAGTTTACCCATGTATCACACACGGGAAGAAGAGTAATACACTCTATGAATAAAATAAAAGTTGGTGTCTTATTCGGCGGCCGTTCGGCGGAACATGAAGTTTCGCTTGTTTCTGCCGCCTCCATTATTAATGCGCTGGATAAAAATAAATATGAAATACTTCCCATCGGCATTACGCGTGAAGGGCGCTGGCTGAGTGCGGTAAACGCCGTTCAATTATTAAAGAATCACGAACCGATTGAAAAATTTCCCGAGCATGTGCTTCTTCCCGATCCGAGAAAACAATCGCTGATAAATATCAGCACGGCATTTCCGCAGGCAGCGCAGCAGGTGGATGTAATTTTTCCGGTCATACACGGAACCGGAGGCGAAGACGGAACCATTCAAGGATTGTTTGAACTTGCCGAAATTCCGTATGTCGGCGCCGGCGTGCTCGGCTCGGCAATTGGTATGGATAAAGTAGTGGCGAAACAGCTGCTGCTTCAGGCAAAAATCCCGGTAACGCCCGGCATTTGGTTTCTCTTTTCCGATTTTGTAAAGAAACCGAAAGAGCAGCTTGCGCTCATTGAAAAAAAATTAGGCTATCCCTGTTTTGTAAAACCGCCGAATCAAGGTTCCAGTGTTGGAATTACAAAAGCACACAACCGAAAAGAACTGCTTGATGCTGTTCACCTTGCCGGCGAATACGATCACAAAATTCTTGTCGAAAAAGCAGTGATGAAGCCGCACGAAATAGAAGTGAGTGTGCTGGGAAATGAAACTCCGAAAGTTTCGCTGCCGGGAGAAATTATCCCTTCCAATGAATTTTATGATTACGACGCAAAATATGTTGACGGAAAGTCGGTCGCCGTTATTCCGGCGAAACTTCCGAAACCGTTGATAAAAAAAATACAACAATGCGCCGTCGCCTCCTTTCAAGCGTTGGAATGTTCCGGGATGGCGCGCGTTGATTTTCTTGTGCAGAAAAACGGCAGATTCTTTTTAAATGAAATCAATACGATTCCCGGCTTCACCTCAATCAGTATGTATCCGAAATTGTGGGAAGCCTCGGGATTGAAATACAGCGATTTACTCGATGAATTGATTCGGCTGGCGATAGAGCGGTACGATAAAAGAAAAAAATTGAAAACTGCTTACACGCCGAAAAACGATTGGTATAAACAGCCATGATCTCAAAAGAATTTCTTACGAAAATTCCAATTTTCAAATTTCTTCCGGAAGAAGATCATCTTTCGCTGGTGAGTTTATGGAAACTTAAAACACTGAAGGCGGGAGAAGTCTTATTTCGAAAAGGAGAATCCGGCTCCGCCATGTATGTTATTGAAGAAGGAGATATTGAAATATTTCTTCCGGTTGGTCCGCCGGTGAATGAAGTGCAGCTTTCGGTTTTGCGCGAAGGAGATTTTTTCGGCGAGCTTTCGTTATTTGCCGATATGCCCCGCACGGCAGCGGCCCGCGCCGTAAGCGATACACGATTAGTGGAAATGCAGCGCGGTGATTTTATTACGTTTGTTATGGAACGCCCTTCCGTGGGAATTTCTATGCTGGCAGAAATGGCAAAGCGCCTGCAGCTGACTAATGATTTAATTACTTCGCTTGCCTCAAAAAATCCGAATGAAGAAATTGAAGAAACGTTAAGTTTTGCCGATAGAGTTTCCGATAAAATTGCGGAATTCGGCGGAAGCTGGCCCTTTATTTTTTCATTCGGCGGCTTTATGGCGGTATGGATAATTGTGAATACACTGCAGCTTATTTCCGGACCGTTTGATGAGTATCCGTTTATCCTTTTAAATTTAATGCTTTCAACCATTGCCGCGCTTCAAGCGCCGGTTATTATGATGAGCCAAAACCGCGCGCAGAAAAAAGACCGGTTGAAAGCCGATCTCGATTATCAGGTGAATGTGAAATCAGAATTAATGCTGCAGCAGCTTCATAAAAAAATGGATCAACTGCGCGAGGAAGAACTACATGCGCTCAGAAACGGGCTGCAATCACAAATTGAATTATATGAAACCCGCCTTCAAGCGTTGGAAGGAAAGAAGAAGGGAAAACAGAAATTAAAAAAGAAATAGCAGCGTGGTCGCGGTGTTCTGCCGCTGCAATTATTACTTATATTCGGAGGGCTGATGATATCTCGTTCATTGTTATCTGCGTGTGTTGTTCTTTTCTTTTCAATTGCTGCCTTCGGCGCACCGCCGAAAAAAATAAATACCGGCAATGCGGAAGCCATTACCGAAGCTCAGTTGAAAGATTATCTTTCCTTTCTTGCTTCGGATGAATTTGAAGGACGCGATACCCCTTCGCGCGGACTAAATATTGCCGCCAAATTTATTGCTACCGAACTTTCCCGCTGGGGATGGAAGCCGGGAGGAGACAGCGGTTCATATTTTCAGAACATCGAATTGGATCAGCTGCGGATTATTCCTTCCGAAACGACCGTGCGTGTCGATTCGCTTTCCTTCGCCTTCGGTGATGATTTTATTCTCTCTCCGGTTGAAGAAAAACTTTCCGGAAATCTTGTCTATGTGCAGAGCGGATTTTTTATTAAATCAAAAAATCTTAATCCGTATGAAGGTATTGATATTCAAGGAAAGTTTATAATCGTTCTCGGCGGATTTCCGCAGGGAATCGGCTTTGCCGATTTTAAAGGCAGGCGTGGTGAAGACTGGGATTTTCCTTCAGGGTACGCAAAAGCGCACGGCGCGCTCGGGGTTATCACCATTCCTTCAAAGCAGCAGTTTTCTGGCTGGGAACGCTTGAAAGCGAACGCAACGGTGAAAGGAACCGTGAGAGTTGCCAAATTTGAAAATAACGAAAGTCAAAACAGCATTCCGGTAATTACCGCATCGGAGAGATTAATAAAAGAAATATTTTTAGGAGAAATTCCGGATACTATTTCAATGACGAATTCCCGTCAGGCGGAATCGGTTCGTCCCTTTGCGCTTTCTTCTAAAAAAATATTTTCTCTTTCCTCGGCTGTTTCTCACGAAAAAATTATTACGCAGAATGTTGTCGGCATTCTTGAAGGAAAAGGGAAAAAATTAAAAGATGAATATGTTGCTTTCGGTGCACATTATGATCATGTCGGAATCGGAAATCCCGTTCACGGCGATTCCATCTACAACGGTGCGGATGATGATGGAAGCGGAACGGCAGCGCTGCTGAGCATGGCGGAAGCGTTTGCGAAAGGGGCAAAGCCCGAACGCTCGCTTCTTTTTGTGTGGCATTGCGGCGAAGAAAAAGGTTTGTGGGGCTCAAAATATTTTACCAACTACCCGACGGTTCCTCTTTCCAATATTATTACACAGTTAAACATTGATATGATCGGGAGAAGCATTGCCGATACCGATACAACGAATAATAATATGACAAAGAATAATGAAGTGTTTGTCATCGGTTCGAAAATGATGAGCAGCGAGCTGGGAGCGTTCAGCGAAAAAATAAATAATGAATATCTGCATCTTTCGTTTAATTATAAGTTCGACGATCCGAATGATTCGCAGCGGTTATTTTACCGGAGCGATCATTACAATTACGCCAAGAAAGGCATTCCGATAATATTTTATTTTGACGGGCTGCACGAAGATTATCACCGTCCTTCCGATGAAGTGGAGAAAATTGATTTCAATAAACTGTGCAAAGTTACCAGAACAGTTTTTGTTACGGGATGGAATCTTGCGAATATGCCGAAAAAGCCGGCGGTTGATACGCCGTTGAAAGAACAAAGCACTGAAGATTAAATTCTTAACGCCGTTAAGATAATTAATTTTTTTCACACGGCAGAAATTTTTTTATGTTCAGCGAATGGAAAATAAAGGTCTTTCAATAATTGAAAGACCTTTGTTCTTTTATGGAAGATAATCGACCGACTGCGGTTTCACCCGCTTAAAGATAACGTACTTCTCACCGTACTGAATCGGTTTTGTTATTTCGTCCGTTTCCAGTTTCGACAGAACTGCCTGAATATGTTCAGGATACGATTGAATGTTTACCTCGCCGATTAATCCTTCATTTATTCTTGTTGCCGATTTGGAAAATAATTTGGCAACATCACAAAACGGGCAGCCGTTTTTTAAAAGCTGATAGAGCGAATCAGCCTCTCTTTTTGATGAACTGGTAATTTCTGCGAGAGTTAAAATCTGTAAATCGGATACGCGAACAACGGCTGTCTGTTTCAGCCAGAGGCGGACAGGATTACCTTGATAATATGCCGGCTGATATTTCCACTGCATAATGGTTGCAATAGCACGGGCATTCCAATCTTCGTCTGTACTTCCACTTAATAAATTAACATGCCGAACCGTTCCGTCTTCCATAACTAAATATTGAAATTCAATTCTTGTATTCGAGTTAGCGGGACACGGAGGATACATTGGTAATGGAATGCGTTCAACAATTTGCGGTAAAATAAGATCGGGATTTTGCGATACCGATGAACATCCGGCAAGAAATGCTAAACAGAGTAGAAAGCTGAGAGGTTTCATTGTGTTCCTCCTTTCACTTGTTTCTACCCAAATGTACGGACTTTTTTGTGAAGATAGCAAGAGGCGGCATTCGTGAAGACTGAATGCTGGACTTACACAATTTCCAAAAGCGTTATTGAAATTTCCGCAGGGACTTTATAGAAAAAAGAAATTGTATAGAGATAATTAAAGATATAAGAAGAGAAGCAGGGAGAATGTAACTTTTTTAGAAACCAAAGAAAAATTTTTATCCGCCGGAGAGACTGTATAATAAAATACACAGAACAATAATGGTAATGCCGACGTAGAGAAAATCTTCTTCCAATAAAAAAGCAAACAATGAAAAAACAACGCGGGCAATCGGCGTTGCAATAAGCAAGAGAATTCCCAATTGAATGACTGCCGTGCCGTGAAGCTGAAAGGCGGAAGCAATAATTGCCGGAATGCTGCGTAACTCGTTCGCTTCGCCGGTAAACGTGCTGAATGAAAATGAGGATTGATTATTCTGAGAAAAAAATAAAATTGCACCGAAAAGCACCACCGCGCCGGAAATGAAAACACCGATGCGAAGCAGCGTTCCGATTAACTGCTCAATCTTATCATCTGTAATATTGAAAAACGCAATCTTTCGCCGTTTCATTTTATAATCTCCCGGTAATGCCGTTAAAAATCATTTCCACGGCAAGAACAAAAATAACAACGCTGAACACTAACCGTAAAGATTTTACGTTGGCTTTCTGTAAAACTCTGGCGCCGCTCAGCGAGCCGATAAGCACGCCTAAGACAACCGGCATGGCAATAATCGGGTCAATGTAGCCGCGGTGGAGATATAACCCGGCGCTTGCCGCAGCCGTTACGCCGATCATAAAATTGCTGGTAGTGGTGGAAACTTTAAAAGGAATTTTCATCGCCTGATCCATCGCCAGAACTTTTACCGCACCGGAGCCGATGCCGAGCAGTCCGGAAAGCGCGCCGGCAGCCGCCATTAAGCTAAAACCGGCAGGAACAGAATAGACATTGTACTGCTGCATTCCTTTGGATGTCGGAAATTCTCCATTTAATTTTAATTTTGTTGCCAGTGCATCCGGGGGTTTGCCTGATGGCGCATCGTGATGAGCGCGGCGCGACATTATTGCCGAATACAATAAGACTAATCCGAAAATAATTGCAATAACAGAAGTTGAAAGAATTCCCGCCAGGTACGCGCCGAATAATGCGCCGATTGTTGTCGCAATTTCTAACAGCATCCCAATGCGGATATTGGCGTATCCTTCTTTAACATACGCTGCCGCCGCGCCGGATGATGTGGCAATAACTGCCACCAGCGAAGCGCCGATAGCATAACGAATATCAACACCAATCACTAACGTTAAGAGCGGAACAATGACAACGCCGCCTCCCAATCCTGTTAGTGCGCCGATGAGTCCCGCAAGAAGTGAACCGCCGAAAATTAGAAGTGTAAATTCAGTTGGAGTCATATCAACGTAATCAATGTACGGTAAAATAATTTTTTAATAAAGAGAAAAGAATGAAGCAGAAAATATTTTCTGCGAAGCGTGGTTGATGAATGGGGGGAAATTATAAATGATTAATGCGTATGAATATTCGGTGAAGCAAAGAATCGAATTAACTCGCGGCTTAACAGTTCTGCGCACTCAATCGGCACTGAATGGCTGCAGTTCGGAACAATAAATAATTGTGAGTGAGGAAGAGAGTGAAAGAGCTCAACAGTATGAGAAAGCTTGATAATGTCGTGATCTCCCGCGATAACAAGTGTGGGAACAGTAATTTTATTTAACTGCTCTTCGGTAAAGTTTGGATAGTTTAAATCGAGCAGAATCAGCTTGTTATAAATACTCCCTGCGCGCTTCGGAAAACGGGAGTGCTTTCGCACCCGTTCTTTTTCTGTGTCCGGAAGATTATTGAACCAGATAATTTTTGTCGTATCAAAAAATTCGTACGCCAATGCCGTGGAATCCGCTCTAAAGTTTGCTCCGCTTACGGCAAGGCGGGAAATTTTTCCGGGGAAGGAATAGGCTATTTGTAATCCGATAATTCCTCCGTCGCTCCAGCCGAACGCATACACGCTGTCTAAATGTAATGACTTCAGCAGTTCGTTAACGTCCGAAGCCATTTGCTCAAACGTTAAATCTTTGTCGGAATCTTCCGACCTTCCCTGCGCTCTGCTGTCAATCGCAATAATTCTGTACTTTTTAGAAAGCAAAGGAATAAGTTTGCTGAACGCCGCAATTGAGCCGCCGTTTCCGTGCATTAACAAAAGCGGATGTCCTTTGCCGTACTCTTCGTAATAGAGGGTGATATCATTAACTTTTACATAATGCCCGGCAGAAGAATTTGAACCGTATTCAACCGCCGACTGTGCCTGCAGCTCACATTGAAAAAGAAAAATTATCAAGAAGAAAAAATTTTTCATCATTCATTTACGGGTGAAGGGAAAATTTGTTGAAATTTATTTTTCGTTGTATTTTACAACAACACTGCGCTGCTTGGTTTCAGCAACACCATCACTTCAATGTCATCGGTTCCCGGAAACATATCGAACGGAACAGCTTTCACCGGCAGATATCCGCAGGCGCTCCATCGCTTTAGTTCTTTCCCGATGATTTCACTGTTGCAGAAAATATGCAGAACGGCTTCCGGCTGTTTTGAAGCCATATATTCAATCACCTCTTCTTCCGTTTTGTTTCGGGGCGGATCAAGAAGAATTTTCAGCCCGTTACCCGAATGCCGGAAAATTCTTTGAACGGAACCTTCATTAATTTTTGCCGAAAAGAATTTCGCACGTGCCGCTTTATTCCGCACAGCATTTTCTTTGGCATCATCAATGGCTTCGCGGGAAGCTTCCACGCCGATTACTTCTTTGACTTTTCCCGCCAGCGTAATTCCGAAAAGTCCGTAGCCGCAGTAAAGATCGTACAGTGTATCGCCGGATTGCAGTTCCAAAAGAGCTGCTGCCGATGAAATAAAATTTTCCAGTATGGAATGATTGGTCTGCGTAAAAGCGAGAGGAGAGAATAAAAACTTTTTTCCTGCAGTGGAATGAAATAATTTTCCTTTTCCGAAAATTTTTTGAAACGATGCCTTGCCGCTTCGCTTGGCTTTTGCGGACATGTAATATCTTGAACGCTCCTCATCTATGAAAACAAAAACATTCACAATGCCCGGAATATGTTTTGTTAAATATTTTGAAAGCTGATTGAGTATTTTCCTCGAGAAGGAAGTGTTATCATTTACATTAAAAATAATACTGAGTTCAGTACTCCCTTTTACAACGATGTAATTAAAAATTTCACCCGCTTTTTTGTTGTGCGGCTGCTGAATGAATGTTTGAATGGTTTGATAGACGGCGTTATGGTTATTCGGTTCAATAACGCATTCAACAATATTCATCGCAAAGCTTTTATTGTTATCGTCGTTCACGCCGATAAGTCCGAGAACATATTTCTCCCGTGAAATAAAAACTTTCCGTTTTGTGACAAAGCGGTATTCTCTTCCGAGCGGAGAGTGTATAAGAGGCTCAATGGATATTCCGGTTTTTAGCGAATTCCAAAATTCCCGGAGGGCATTATTTTTAGGTTGAATTTCCTGCTGGTAGGTTACGGCATGCGCGAAGCAAAGATTGCACACATCGCCGCGCGGCGTCTGACATTCACCTTCTTTCAGCATACGGGGCTGAATTTTCGAATATTGAAATTCGAGAAGTTCGGCATAATTATTTTTAGCGATAGTTTTTTTCGATTTATCAGCTGGTGGTTTCATTTTTTGTGATGTTTCGATATTGAAATCTTTTGAATTTCTTCAATCATTCTTATAATGGAAGTACTTTGGTATTCCAACTTACGCCAATTGTTCTTACATTTCAATGAGAATATGAAAATTTTTAGAAAAATAAAGAAGCAGTTCACCCTGCAAAACATCTATCAAAAAGCGAAAGAAAATCCTTTACGAGCAATCGTTATCGGCATTCTGGCAATTCTCTTTGTGGTGGCATTCTTCAGCAGCAACGGTATTTATGCGCGGTTGAAATTAGAAAGTCAGAAGAAAGAAATTCAGGAAAAAATCCGTACGGCGGAAGAAGAACAAGAAAAATTGAAAGCCGCTTCCAAAGCGCTGGAAGGAGATGACAAAGCCATTGAAAAAGTAGCCCGTGAAAAATACGGCATGGTGCGCGAAGGCGAAAAAGTCTATAAGGTAAAACCAAAAGAATAATTTATTAAATTTGTCAAATCTCAAAACACATACCGCCCCGTTTGCGGAACGGGTTCGTCCTAAAACGCTGAATGAATTTATCGGACAGTCGCATTTGCTGGGCGCAGGAAAGCCGCTTCGGTTGATGGTAGAAAAAGATGAAGTCCGTTCGTTTATTCTTTGGGGACCGCCGGGAGTCGGCAAGACAACGCTTGCGCGCATTATTGCCAACGTAACGAAGTCGGAATTTTTTGCATTAAACGCCGTCTCTTCCGGCGTAAAAGATGTTCGTGAAGTTATAGCGAAAGCGGAAGAATTTAAACGCGCATTCAAAAAAACAATTTTGTTTATTGATGAAATTCATCGTTTCAACAAAGCACAGCAAGATGCGCTCTTGCATTCCGTTGAAGAGGGAATTATTACGCTCATCGGTGCAACAACGGAAAATCCTTCCTTTGAAGTCATTGCGCCGCTTCTTTCCCGTATGCGGGTGTTTGTTATGGAAGCGCTGGGGAAAGAAGAATTGGAAAAAGTATTGCAGCAGGCTCTTTCTGCCGATGATGAAATTTCTCATAAATCTCTTCGTATTGAAGATCCGGAATATTTTCTGCTGCTTTCCGGCGGCGATGCAAGACGAATGTTAAACGGATTGGAAATTGCGTTTCAACTTGCCGCTCCGGAGAAAGAGGGGAAGCGTTTCATTACTAAAGAAACAATTGAAGAAGCGTTTCAGCGGAAATATTCTCTCTATAATAAAAAGGGAGATCAGCACTACGATATTATTTCTGCTTTTATAAAAAGTATGCGCGGAAGCGATCCGAACGGCGCGGTCTATTGGCTGGCGAGAATGCTGGAAGGTGGAGAAGATCCGAAATTTATTGCGCGCCGGATGATAATTCTTGCTTCGGAAGATATCGGCAATGCCGACCCTGCGGCGCTGATGCTTGCGGTTGATGCCTTCACGGCGGTGGATTATGTCGGTATGCCGGAAGCACAGATTATTTTATCGCATGTTGCCACCTATCTTGCCGGCGCGCCGAAAAGCAATGCGGCAGTGAAGGCAATCAGCGAAGCAATGGGAGATGTGAAGCGTCTGCCGAATCTTCCGGTGCCGATTCATTTACGCAATGCGCCGACGAAATTAATGAAAAGTCTGGGGTACGGAGCTGAGTATCAATATTCTCATAATTATCAAAATAATTTTTCCGTGCAGCAATATCTTCCCGATGAGATAAAAAATAACGTCTATTATCATCCCACGGAAAACGGAAGAGAAAAACAAATTAAAGAACGCTTGGAAGCTCTCTGGAAAAAGAAAAAGTAAGAGAGACATTTTTTTTGAAACAGAAATAACTGAAAAAAACTTATGGAACAACGATACGCAATCGGCGTCGATCTCGGCGGAACAACGGTAAAGACCGGATTAATTTCAGAATCCGGCGAAATTGTTTTTCAAACAAAACTTCCGACTCTTGCCGAACAAAATCCTGAGGCAATTATCAGCCAGATAAAAAAGACAATTCACGATGCGCTTCAGGCGGCGCGCGGAAAACATCTTGCCGGTATCGGAATTGCTTCCGCCGGAATTATTGAAAACCCGGGGGGAATTGTAAAAAGTCCTCCGAATTTTAAAGGATGGGAAAGCATCCCGCTCGGCAAAGAAATGGAAAAAGAATTCGGAATGGATGTAGTAGTGGATAACGATGCAAACGCGGCAGCAGTTGCGGAATCGAAATTCGGCGCCGGAAAAGAATATCCGAATTTTCTTTTTGTTATTTGGGGAACGGGAGTCGGCGGCGGAATTATTTTGAACAATCACATCTATCGCGGACAGTTCGGCGGAGCGGGCGAAGTCGGACATATTTCCATTGATTACAAAGGACTGCAATGTAACTGCGGAAGCATCGGCTGTGTGGAAGCGTATGTGGGACAGAAGTATTTATCGAAACGGACGATTGAAAAATTGCAGCATCATCCCGAATCATCGCTTCATAAAATTGTAGGGGGAAATCTTTCCGCGCTTGAACCGATTCATCTTTCTCAGGCGGCGGAAGCGGGGGATGAATTCTCTCGGAATGTCTTGCTCGAAGCAGGACAGTTACTCGGCGTTGCCATTGCCAGCGTAATGAATATGCTGGACCTTCGCGTAACGGTTATCGGCGGAGGTGTTTCGGCAGTCGGTGATTTTGTGTATAATGAAATTATCGCGACAACAAAAAAATATGTATTAACGCCGCTTCGCCCGGGGATTACTGTGCTGCGCGCAAAACTTGGTAATGATGCAGGAATGTTAGGTGCTGCGGGTCTTGTTCTCTAAAAGAAAAAATATTTTCTATATTCATTGTTTACGATACAGTAATGCTGAACAATATGGCATTGCTGTACAGTTGCGCGTTCTCGCTTTCGCCGTATTTCTTTTTGCCGCTCAAATAGTTTCCGCTCAAACACCGGATTCGTCTGCGCCTCTGAGAGATTCCGTTACAGCAGTAAAAGATACTTCCACATTTTTTTCTGATTCTCTTTTCGCAAAAAAAGATACAACAAAATCTTCCGGCGGGATTGATTCCGTAGTTACCTATTCTTCTTCGGATTCCATTGTCTTTACATTTTCCGATAAGCAGATGAAGCTGTATGGAAAAGGAAAAGTTCAGTATCGAGATCTTGCGCTGACGGCTGAGCAGATTGAGGTGAATTGGAATTCGAATAATCTCGAAGCTTCCGGCGTGCTGGATTCTTCTAAAGCAATGACAACAGATTCGCTGAAACAGCGTTACCGCGGCACTCCGGTGATGAAAGAAGGTTCTGAAGAATATAAAGGATGGAAGATCGGTTATAATTTTAAAACACAAAAAGGGCGTGTTACGCTCGGCGAAACAGAAAGTGAGAAAAGTTATTACTACGGCGAGCAGATTAAAAAAGTTGACCGCAATATGATGTTTATCTCAAACGGAATGTTTACTACCTGCGAACTCGGTCATCCGCATTTTTATTTTTTTACGCCGGAAATGCGCATGACCATGAAAGATAAAATCGTTGCCCGGCCGATTTATCTCTATATTTCCGATGTGCCGATTTTTGCTCTTCCATTCGGCGTGTTTCCGAGTCAGGGGGGAAGGCGTTCGGGAATTATTGCGCCGGCGTACGGCGATGACGGAAGAAGAGGGCGTTATCTTTCGCATTTAGGGTACTACGAAGCAATAAATGATTATATGGATTTCAGCATTGCCGGTGATTGGTACACCAGCGGCGCGTATCGCGTCTATCCCAATTTTCGTTATGCAAAGCGGTATGATTTTACCGGTTCAATTTCCGGTGAATATGCGCGTGATATCAGCGGCGAGCCGAAAGATTTTGACCGCGTGAATAATGAATATTACCGCGCAAATCTTATTCATCATCAAACCTTTAATCCTACAACGCGTCTTGATGTGGATTTTACCTTTGCCAGCAACAATTCATTTCAGGCAACCAATTCATACAAAGAATATTTGCAGCAGGAAATTTATTCTAACGCCACCTTAAGCAAATCGTGGGAAGGAACAAACCGAAGCATGACGGTGAATATTTCCCGCCGCCAGGATCTTCGCTTGGGAAATGTTGATGCAACGCTTCCTGCCGCCAGTTTTTCTCAAGGTCAGGTGTATCCATTCCGCTTTGGAAAAACAAAATCTTCTTCAAGCTATCAGTGGTATGAAATGATTGGCTTGAGTTACAGCGCTCAGGGAATGCGTAAAGAGAACAAAACACGGCAGAACGACACAACGGCGTTTACCTTTTATAAGCGAGAAGGTATTAATCATAGTCCGTCAATTAATTTAACATTGCCGAAACTTGGATATTTTTCTGTTACGCCGTCGTTAAATTATTCTGAAAAATGGTACGACAAAAGTTCCGCCATTACCGGATTTGATTCTTTGAGGAATCCCGTTGTGGAAGATAAAAACGGATTTGAGGCGGTTCGCTATTTCAGTACCGGCGTAAATGTTTCAACAAAACTTTACGGCATTTTAAATTCGCCGATTCCCGGTATCGTCGGATTTCGTCATACGGTTACGCCGTCGATAAGTTATTTTTATCAGCCGGATTTTTCTGAAAAGGAATGGGGTTATTACACATATTATACCGATAGAAGCGGGAGAACGGTAAAGTTCAATCGTTTTCAAAAAGAAATATTCGGCGGTGCGCCGGCAGGAAAATCACAGGCGATAAATATGAGCGTTGGAAATTTATTTGAAATGAAAACCGCCGCGAAAGATACAATTCAGAAAGAACAGAAATATCAGTTGTTAAATTTAGGCGCCAGCGCGGGATACAATTTTGCCGCCGACAGCATGCGTCTTTCTGATCTTTCCGTAAATTTCCGAACTGATGTTGCACAGATTCTCGGCTTAAGCGGAAATGCAAATTACAGTTTTTATGAATTTAATCAGACGGCGAATACGCGGGTAAATAAATTTCTTTTTAATGAAGGGAAAGGTATCGCACGAATGACGAGTTTTAGTGTAAGCGCCTCCATTACACTCAGTGGCGAACGAAGAACGGCTGAAACTCAGCAGCAAAAAGATGACTCAATTCGTGTTGCGGACAATCAACTGAACCGGCAGACCGGTTATCGCGGAATATATCAAGAAGATGTTCCCGATTTCAGTGTTCCCTGGAATCTCAGCGTCAATTTTAATTTTAATCAGAACCAGGAAAATCCGAAAAATAAATTTCGCAATGCAAGCGTTAACGGAAACTTAGGATTTAGTCTTACGGAAAATTGGCGGTTTACAATGTCGGGAAATTATGATCTCATTCGAAAACAATTTGCGGCACCCAGCATCAATATTTTCCGCGATCTGCATTGCTGGGAAATGAGTTTCCAATGGACGCCGATCGGCGCGCTTGCCGGTTATCGTTTTGAAATTAAAGTGAAGGCGCCGCAATTGCAGGATATTAAAGTTACCAAAACCGAAAATAATCGTTTTTAATATGAACCGTTTACAATTTGAAAAATCTCCGTATCTCCTTCAACATGCACAGAATCCTGTGGATTGGTTCCCGTGGGGAACGCAAGCATTTGAAAAAGCAAAAAAAGAAAACAAGCCGATATTTCTTTCAATCGGATATTCAACGTGTCATTGGTGCCATGTTATGGAACATGAATCGTTTGAAGACGAAACTGTCGCAAAAATTATGAACAGCAATTTTGTCTGCATCAAAGTCGATCGTGAAGAACGTCCGGATGTTGATAAGGTGTATATGACCGCCGTGCAGATGATGTTCGGACACGGCGGCTGGCCACTATCTGTTTTTCTTACGCCGGAACTGAAACCGTTTTACGGCGGCACCTACTTTCCGCCGAAAGATATGAACGGAAGGCCGGGATTTACAACGGTGCTGGAAAGAATCAGCGAAGTGTGGCAAAAAGAGAACGATGATATTGTTCACTCAGGCGAAGAATTAATAAACGCTATGCTTCAGCAGCAGTGTGTAAATATTGAAACATCGGAAATTTCCGAGTCGATGCTGAAAAGAACGTACCACCAGCTTGCGGCAAGTTATGATGTGAAATACGGCGGTTTCGGCGACGGTACAAAATTTCCCCGCCCGGTTATTTTTAATTTTCTCTTTCGTTATTACCGGCGAAAAAAAGAAGATGAGGCATTAAAAATGTCCCTAACAACTCTTCTGGCAATGGCAAACAGCGGAATGGTTGATCATCTCGGCGGAGGGTTTCACCGCTATTCCGTAGATGCGCAGTGGAGAGTTCCGCATTTCGAAAAAATGTTGTATGATCAAGCGCAGCTTGCCCATTCCTACTGCGATGCCTATCAGATTACTCAGGATGAAGTCTTTGCCGCTACGGCAAGAGAAACGCTGGATTATGTTCTTCGTGATATGACTTCTTCCGAAGGGGGATTTTACTCGGCGGAAGATGCGGACAGCATTGATCCGAAAAATCCGGGACGAAAAACCGAAGGAGCATTTTATGTTTGGGAGAAAAACGAGATTGAAGCCGTATTAACTCCGGAAGAGGCAAAAGTATTTTGTTTGTATTATTGCGTAGAAGAAAACGGAAATGCTTTTTCCGACCCGCAGAATGAATTTGTTAAAAAGAATATTTTGTATTCTCCGTTAACCATTGAAGAAACAGCGGAGAAGTGCGGCGTAACATCGGAAGTCTGTGCTCGTTTGCTGGAAAGCGGAAAGAAAAAACTTTTTCACCATCGTGCGGCGCGGCGCCGTCCGCATCTGGATGATAAAATTCTTACCGGATGGAACGGTCTGATGATTGGCGCAATGGCGCGCGGTTCACGTGTGCTGGGAGAAAAAAAATATCTTAAGGCGGCAATTGCTTCGGCGGAATGTATTCAGAAAAACCTGTTTCATTCCGCATCGCAAAAATTATATCGGCGCTACCGAAGCGGTGAAGCAAAAATTGATGCGCAGCTTGATGATTATGCATTTTATATTTCCGGCTTACTTGAATTATATTTTGCCACATTCGATCTTCGCTGGCTGAAATTTGCTTCCGAATTGCAGGGACTGCAAACGACATTATTCTGGGATTCATCCGGTGCCGGATTTTTTGATACCGACGGAAAAGATTCTTCATTGTTAGTTCGTATGAAAGAATCGTACGACGGTGCCGAACCTTCAGGAAATTCCGTTTCTGTATTGAACCTTCTCCGTTTAGCTGAATTGACCGGAGAGAAGCAATTAAAAGATTATGCGGAAAAGTCATTAAAATATTTTTCGGGATTGCTTCAACAATCTCCGCAGACGGCGCCGTTAATGATGTCCGCCGTTGATTCATATCTGGCTGCACCGATGCATCTTATTCTTGCCGGCGGAAAATCCGAAGCAGAACAATTTGCCGGCGCTGTTTCAAAATTTTATCTTCCCGATTTATTACAAATTTTATTGGATAAAAGTTCTAAAGAATATTTCCAAGCAAAGCTGCCGTTTACAACCTTAATGGGAAATGAAGCAGAAGAGAGAATAACGGCGTATTACTGTAAAGATTACGCGTGTCAGCTTCCGGTGAAAACCGCGGAGGAACTTGTCACCCTTATACAGAAATACTAATTACGATGTGACATAAAATATTGGAAATTTTATGAAATTTTCTATTGCAAATGGAGTACTATCTATTTATTTTCACTATACTTAATAATAAAAATTACTCTCTGTTGATCTATAAAGGATATCTTATATGAGTCTAAAATCTTCAACGCTTGATGATGGTAAAGTTGTCATCTTAGAGCCAAAGGGGTCGCTGGTCGGCGGCGCTGAAACTGATGAATTGAAACTTAAAATTCAATCTCTTGTTGAGCAAGGCAATCGTAAATTAATTATCGACCTTGCCGATGTTACGTATCTCAATTCTTCAGCAATCGGCACTCTTGTTTCCGGTTATACAACGTACACCAATCGTCAAGGCAAGTTTATTCTCTGCAATGTTAATAAAAGTATTTCAAATATTTTTCTTGTAACAAAGCTTTCAACAATTTTTATTGTTGCGGATAAACGAGAAGACGCAATTTATGAAATAGCAAAATAAAAACTTTTAACTAATCTTTATATAAATAAAGGAGTCGTTATATGAAACAAGGTTCACTCAACCTGATTATTATCTTCGGTGCCGCTATCATCGGCTACGCGATTTACGAATATATGCTGCCGCAATTTGTTAAAGAAGGAGGTCCGCTTGTTGCCGGTCTTGTTGCTCTTTCTATTATGGTGTTAACATATGTTATTGAACGTTTACTTTCTTTAAAGAAAGCCGGCGGAAAGAGTCCTCTGCCGAAATTTCTTCAAGCGTTGGTAAAAAATTTGAATGAGAATGATATTACCGCAGCAATTACCGCCTGCGATAAACAACGCGGTTCGCTTGCAAATATTGTGAAATCAGGATTGATTCGATATCAAGAGACCGAAACGAAAAAAGATTTTACGAAAAAAGAACGCATGGAAGAGGTAAAACGCGTTATTGAAGAATCCACGATGCTCGAAATGCCGATTCTTGAAAAGAACCTTATTTCATTATCAACTATTGCCTCTATTTCTACAATGTGGGGACTGCTTGGAACTGTGCTTGGAATGATTCGTGCTTTTGCCGCTCTTGCCCGCGCCGGCGCGCCGGATGCCACGCAGCTTTCTCTTGGAATTTCCGAAGCGCTTATTAACACCGCCGGCGGAATCGCCATTGCGATTGCAGCGATTGTTTCTTACAACTTCTTTACGACAAAGATCGACGGCATGACCTATATGATTGATGAAGCAAGTAAGAATATTTTAATGAACTTGCAATCGAAGCACGAATAAAACTTGAAGAGGTTTTCTTATGGCAAAGAGTAAACGTGTCGGTTTTAAGCTCGACATGACCCCGATGGTAGACGTCGGATTCTTGTTGTTAACGTTCTTTATGTTAACAACGCAATTTAAACCGCCCGAAGTAGCAGAAATTGTTCTTCCGGCATCGCACTCTGCATTTAAACTGCCGGATTCCGATGTTTTGACGATTACCATTGATAAAGACGGCAATATTTTTATCGGTGTAGATTCGCAAAATCTTCGTGCGGCATTGTTCGGCGAACAGAATAAATTAAAAGCCGGTGTCCAGGTAAATTTACAAGAACTGGATCAAACAATTCGCGAAGCCAGAACACGAAATCCAAAATTACGTACTGTTATTCGCGGGCACAGAGATGCACAATATAAAGTTGTTCAAGATGTGATGGATGTTTTACAAAAAACATTGGTAACGCGTTTCAATTTGGTTACTGATCTTGAAAGGTAATCCTTAGGAGTTTATACTTATGGCAGATGTTGATTTATCGCAATCGAAGGGGAAGCAAAAGCACGGAAAAAAGAGGAAAGGTAAACGTCTTGGTGTGCGTATAGATATGACGCCGATGGTGGACGTAGCTTTTCTCTTGTTGACGTTTTTTATGCTCACCACAACAATGAGCAAACCCCAAACAATGGAAATTAATTTACCGCCGGATTCTAAAACAAATGTGGAAGTCGCCGAATCCAACTTGTTAACACTTCGCATCAGCGATGACTTTAACGTGTTTTGGAATATCGGTATTGAAAAACCGCAAAAGGTCGCCGGAGCTGATAAAAAAGAAAAGCTTGTCAATCTCGGAAAACTTTTAAAAGAACGAAGTGCGGCAAACCAAAAATTGATTACACTCGTTAAAGTTGATGGTAAAGCAAAATATATTGATATGGTAGATATTATGGATGAACTTAATATAAATGATATCACTAGATTTAGTCTTGCCCCGATGCTTGATGAAGATAGAAAATTAATTTCAACGCTTTAACCTCAAATGTGTAAGGGATAATAATTATGGCAACAATAACAGCCGAAAAATCTGTATACGGCTATAAAGAACTTCGCCTATTAGCAAAGAAATATTCTTACACAGCTTTAATAATAGCTGGAATATTTCATATTGCGGCGATGGGAATATACTACGGGGCGCAGGCGTTGTCTGTAGAAGAGGAGCCGGTCTATTCGGTTCGTATTATGAAATACAGCGACCTTGGTCCGCCTCCTTCAATAACCAATTCGCAAGCAGCACCGGCGGTTTCTGTGCAGGCGCCGACAGCACGCCCGACAGTCGGAACGCCGGTACCGGTTCCCGATGCTGAAATAAATCCGGAGCAAACCATTGCAACGCAGACAGAAATGGCGGCAGCAATGCCGAGCGGCGAAGGTATCGGCGAAGGTTCGGGTCCCGTGGAAATTGAACAGGATGTGAAAATTGAAGACGACAGTCCACCGCCGGATTTTGTTCCAGTAGAAAAACAACCGCAGCCGATTCCGGGAAATAACCCCGCGCCGGCATATCCGGAAATTGCCCGCCGCGCCGGTGTTGAAGGTACGGTATGGGTAAAAATTTGGGTTGATAAAGACGGACATCCGAAAAAAGCGATCGTACAAAAATCCGATGCAGAGTTGTTTAATCAGCCGGCAATTGATGCGGCGATGAAGTGGAAATTTACACCGGCAATTATGAATAACGGTCCGGTTGCCGTATGGGTTTCCATACCGTTCCGCTTTAAGCTGAACACCGGACATTGACACTCTTGAAATGAAACCAGAAAATATATTTGCATACTTCGGATATGCAATGGGAATTGTTTTCTGTGGTTTAGGCGTGTATGTGCTGTTCTTTTTTCCGCAAGAATATACTATACCGGAACGCTCTCGGGTAATGTTCGGTGTTGTCTTGCTGTTATACGGTGTTTATAGAATTGCATCACTAAAAATTAAACAACGGCAAGAAAATGAAGAACGTTAGATTATTAATACTGCTGATTTTTATCACCGTTGTTACTCTCACTATAATTTCTTGTAACAGAGATGAAAAACGTGAATCCCCGACCGAAGGGGAGCTCACGCTTATTTCATCAGAGGAAATTTTTCCCGTTATGAAAATTGAGTCGGATGATTTTCAACGGGCGTATGAGAAAACAAAAGTGCTTAATCTCCCTTCCACAACGCGGGATGCCGTTGTGCAGTTATTGAACGACAGCGTAAAGTTAATTATTATTCCCCGCTCGTTTAACGACGAAGAGCGTTCGGTAATACAGAAGAATGAAATGGAAATTGATTCAACCATTATTGCCTATGACGCCGTGGCGGTAATTGTGAATGCAGAAAACAGTCTTTCGCAGATTACCACCGAACAGCTTGGAGCCGTTCTTTCCGGTTCGGCGAAATTCTGGTCAAACATTTCGGGCAAGAATGACCAGCGGACAATTGTTGCCGCAATGGGAGAACCGAATTCTGCCGTGTACGAATATCTTAAAACAAATATTACCAAGGGGAAAGCATTTGCCCCGATTGTGTATCCGTGTTCTACTTCGTTTCAAATTTTAGAGTTTGTTCAAAAACATTCCAATGCAATAGGATTTATCGGAACGGCATGGATTGCGCAGCTGCCGAAAGGAATTAAAGTACTTAAAGTCGGCGATCCGAATTTTAAGAGTGATTCAACGGCAACAGCACTGGAGTTTTTTGAACCTCATCAAGCCTATATCTATCAGAATTTTTATCCGATGCGCCGAACAATTTTTATTTATGAACATAACGTCGGTCGGGGGGTCGGGTTAGGCTTAACGTCATTTATCGCCGGCGCGCAAGGTCAAAGCATTATTGTAAAAAACAATCTCGTCCCGGCAACAATGCCGGTTCGGCTGATTCAACTCACACAAAAGTAAAAGGTTATTTTGATGAACGTTGTAAAAATATTTTTGGCGATCGTCGTCTTTATCGGTGCAGTATCTGCGCAAGATCAATTAACAGCAGGAAAAGAGGCGTTAGCAAAGAAGCAGTATGATGAAGCGATTTCCAGCTTTACAATGTATTATAAAGTAAACGCACGAACTGCCGAAGCGAACTACTGGCTCGGTGAAGCCTATCGCCAAAAAGGCATGTATGATTCTTCGCTCTATTGGTTAGACCGTGCATTGGATTTTGATGACGAACATGAAGCGGCTCTTTCTGCCGATATTTATGTGAACGGAAAATTAAATCGCTGGGATAAAGCGCAGAAACGATATGACGCAGCGATGAAATATCACAAGAAGAGCATTCTTGCGCCTAAAATGTTTGCGGATGCTTATCTGGAAGCTGATTCGCTTGACAAGGCATCAATTTATTATTCCAAAATGAAAGAAATTGATAATAATAATGCAGATGCGTATGTCGGTCTTGCTGAAGTGTATGCACGGCAAAATGTTATTGTGCTTGCCGTTGATAATCTTCGCACGGCGGTTTCGTTAAAGCCGAAAGATGCGGTTCTTCACTACAACCTTGCTGCTATGATTTTAAAAAATCGCTCTTTAAACAAAGAGATGATTGAAGAAGTGCTGACTCACTTAAATGAATCTATTAATCTTGACCCGACGAACGAACGGGCGATTTTTGATGCCGCAAACACACTCTACCGAATTGCAATCAATACGCCAAAATTTTATTCTGACGCCGCGCAATATTTTAAAAAATATTTAGATCTCAATAAAACAAATGCTGAAGTGTGGGATAAATATGCTATCTCGCTGTACAATGCGAAAGTGTACGGCGATGCGATTTCAGCACTTGAGCAAGCCATGAAAATGAATCCGAACGACTTCGGATTAAAACCGATGCTTGCCCATTCGTATTTTGTAGAGAAAGATTATAAGAAAACGATTGACACGTATAAAAACATACCGTCAGATTCGTTGGATAAGGAAGCGTATTTCCGAATCGGATATTCATATTTTCAATTGAAAGATACCGCTAATGCAATGAAGAATCTGGAAAAGAGTCTTGCAATGGATCCGGGAAATATTGATGCCGCCGGAACGTTGGCGTATATCTATTTAAGCCAGAAAAATTATGCAAAGGCAGTAACGAATTATGAATTAATTATTAAGAACGATCCGCAGAATTTAACGGCGTTATTCTATGCCGGATTTTCTTACAGTGTGTTAGGAAAAATTGATACGGCAAAAAATTATTTTAAACAACTAATTACCTTAAAACCGGGTTACATTCCGGCGCGCATGTATCTTGCCAATATGTATAGTCTTCTTGATTCGATAGAGCAAAGTAAATTCCATTACAACATCGTTATCGAACAGTCCGACAGTTCCATGAAAGCCGATCCTAAAAAAGCTGATAGCTATAAATCCAATATGATTAGTTCGTATCGCGCGCTGGCAATTTTCAGCTATAAAGATAATGATATTCTTAGTGCCATTAATATTTTATTAAAAGCCGTAGAGTTAGAAAACAAATCGAAACAGGATGAAGGGCTCCATCTTTTCCTGGCGCAAATGTATGCGGTAAAAAGCGGCGATCAGAAAATATCCCCGGAAGAAGCAAAAACATACAGACAAAAAGCCTGTCAAGAATATCTTCTTGTCTTAAAATTAAATCCAAAGAACGCAGCGGCAAAAAAAGAATCTGCACAAATGAATTGTGGAAAATAAAGACTTTTGTTAACTAAACACTATGAAAGGTGAACTTATGAAAAAATATATTTCTACTTCGTTGCTTCTTTCTGTCATTGTAGTGTTGTGCGCCGGTCTTCTTTCTTCCTGTAAAAAGAAAGTTGAAGCGCCGGTTGTAACGGATTGGGTTACATTTCAAAACCAGCTTAATGTGAACGGAACGGAATTACAGTACCCTCAGGGATGGATTATTAATTCCGATCCGAAACATATTAAAGTATATTCTTCTCAGGAAGTTTCAGAAAAATTTTATGAAGTCTATGCTCAAGGCAGCACAACGGTGAATGAAGAAAATTCCGGTGTTGAAATTGATATGACCTATGAAACATATAAAGATGCCGGTGTGGGGAATCTTGAAGAATATAAAGCAAAAGAAATGAAAGATTTTTCTGCGCTTAATCTCGGCAATGAAACGGCGATTGTTATGGGAAAAGAGAACGGTGTAGAATATTCGTTCAAAGTAAAAGTTGGTAAAGAAACTACCATGCAGGGAAAGAAACTTATTGTTTCGCATGACAGCGCCTTCTACACGTTAACGCTTACAGGATTTAACGAGTATTTTGATGCCTATAAACCGATTTTTGATAAAATCGTAGAATCGGTAAAACTACCGAAGCCCAAAATTCGTTCCACCGATCCTAACGAAATCTTAAAACCAACGAAAGAATTAGTAAAATACAGCAACGATTTTGTTGAATTTATGCAGCCCGATAATTTTATTGCAACACCGTCCGAGAAAAAAGCCGGCGCACTCTTTGCCCTGCACGTTGAAGTTGAAAACGGACGTAAAGACTGCACCATTGATATGGATGTTTTCCCGACGAAAACGGATAAGGGCGAGTTGAAATTTGAGCGCTTTGTTGATGATAACAAAACAAAATTCAAAGCAAAAACGGTAACGGATGCACACCTTGACGGGCTAAGTGCAAAAACTCTCACCGATAATTCTATTAAAAATATTGAACGTAAAGTATATTTTGTGCAAAAAGGAGATAAGTTATACCGGATAATTTTAACATGGTATAAGCCGATGTCCGCTGATTTCCAGCCGGCGTTTGAGAATCTTCTCAATTCAATGAAACTAAAATAAATAACGATCCAAATTTTTAATAACAGCGCCCCGGGTCAGGTAATGTCTCGGGGCTTTTTTGTAGAAGAATAATATGAATCTGAAAGACCTCCCGATCGGCGAACAATTTCCCCGCGTCGTCAATAGTATTATTGAAATACCCAAAGGCAGTCGTAATAAATATGAATACGATGTTGATTTGGGAGTGTTTAAATTAAACAGGGTATTGTATTCCTCCATGGTGTACCCTGAAGCGTACGGTTTTATTCCCAGCACCTTATGGGATGACGGCGACCCGCTGGATATTTTTGTCTTTATCGATCAGCCGCTGACAACCGGCGTGCTGGTCGATGCGAAACCGGTCGGCATTCTTCGAATGAAAGATGAAAAAGGACCCGACGATAAAATTCTTTCGGTTGCCATCGGGGACCCGACGTACGGCTCAATTCACGACATTAACGATGTTCCTCATCACCTGTTAATTGAGATTGAGCATTTCTTTGTGAATTACAAAAAATTGGAAGGGAAGCATGTAGAAAGCTTCGGCTGGGATAATGTATTGGTTGCATTGGATGCGGTAAAACACGGACACCAGCAATATAAAAAATCGTTGCGGCGAAAAAAGAAAAAATAATTATTTTCGTTTAATTCCAGAAATGTAAAATGGAAAACATCAGTTTTCAAAGTTCGTGAGACTGATGTTTTTTTTTGTTATCTTTTACACAATGATTTTGAAAAAAGAAATAACAATTATCGGTTCCGGCGCGGTTGCTAAGGCGCTTGCGGTAAATCTTAAAAGAAAACATTTCTCCGTTACGATAATCGGAAGAACAAAGAAAAAAATTACAAATCTTGCGTTAACGGTATCCGGAAAAGCGTATCTTTTCAACGAAGCAGAAGAAAAGCAATTTCAAAACCTTACGGTTATTGCCGTAAAGGATGATGCAGTTGCCGATGTTGTGCAAATGATTTGGCGTTCATGCAGGTCGCTGAACGGTGCAGTGTTTTTTCATGTTTCCGGCGGGTTAACCAGCAGTGTGCTTCAGCCGTTAGCCATGCTGGGAGCAAAAACCGCTGCGTTTCATCCGATGCAGACCTTTCCGAAAAAGGTAATGCAGAAAAATCCTTTTTCGGGAATCACAATTTCACTTGAAGGAAGCAGAAAAGCGGTGCAAGCCGGAAAACTTCTTGCAGAAATTCTTGGCGCAAAGACAATTGTTCTTTCATCGGAGAAGAAGGCGTTATACCATACGGCAGGAATATTTGCCTCGAATTATCTGGTTACCTTACTGTCAATTGTTCGAGAAATTGCCGTTGAAGCAGGTATTCCCAAAAAAAAAGTGTGGGAAGTGTATCTTCCGTTGATGCAGACAACCTTGATGAATGCTTCAACCGTAACGCCGGAAAAAGCCTTAACCGGACCCATATCCCGTGGTGATGTTAAAACAGTGCAAAAGCATCTTCAAGCGTTATCGAAAAAAAAATTACGGCATCTTGTTCCGTTATATGCCGCTTTAGGAATTGAAACAGTACGTTTAGCCAAAAAGAAAACTCATGCTCGTTGATTATCATACGCATAATTATTTATGTAAACATGCAGACGGTACGATTGAAGATTATATTCAGCATGCCGTTGCCATTGGGCTGCACGAAATCGGAATTTCAGACCACAGCCCAATGCCGGATCATTGGGACGGCGAAGTGCGCATGAATGAAGAACAATTTTGGAATGAATATAAGCCGGCGGTCTTTGCATTACAGGAAAAATATAAAGATAACATAAAAGTTAAATTCGGTTTGGAAGGAGATTTTTTCCCGGGAACGGAACAGTGGGTGAAAGAATTTCTTTCGAAAAACGAATTTGATTATGTGCTCGGTTCGGTGCATTATCTCGGCGAATGGGGATTCGACAATCCGATATTTGTTCACCGGTATGAAGAGCAGGATATTGATTCGGTGTATGAGTTGTATTACGAACACATAAAAAAATCAGCTCAATGCAGATTGTTTGATATTATCAGCCATTGCGATTTGGTGAAGAAGTTCGGACACCGTCCGACGAAAAATATGGAAGAACTTCTGCGCGAAACATTTAAAGTGGTGAAAGATTCGAATATGGCTGTTGAAATTAATACTTCCGGATTACGTAAACCGATAAAAGAACAATATCCCAGCGAAAAAATTCTGGCAATACTATCTGAACTGAAAATTCCTTTAACGCTTGGTTCCGATGCACACACTCCGGAAGATGTGGGACGAGATTTTGGACTGGCGAAAGAATTCATTGAAAAATACGGGAACGGAAGAATTTCTCTTTTTACAAAACGGCAGCGAAGTGAAGTAAAGGTTTCCTGATGGAAAGAAAAATTATTATCATCCTTATCCTTTCAATATTAGCAGCTGTGCTGACGCTGATTCGCGAAACAAAATCTCCGGAATCGACGCTGGCAAAAGCTTTTCCGCCGGCGAAAAAACAGCTTTCGCTCGACCGCATTCGTCCGATGGCGGACACAACCTTAGTGATGCTGGGGATTGAGAAAAAAAATATTAAACCGGTAAAAAATCAGAATGATGTGCGCGTCGGTTATCCGAAAGAATTTGACATTCTCCGTTTTATTCGCGCGCTGAGTGATTCGTTATCCGAGTTTGAGGTGACTGTCATTTCAATGGAAAATCCGAAAAATAATTCTGCAGTAGTGCAGATAAAATCGGGTGATAAAATTTTACAAAGTTATTTATTTTCACAAGAGATACAAAAAGTTGAACAGAAAGGAGTTTCACCATTAGTAAAGAAGAAGGCAAAGGGAAAGAGCCGGTAAGCTCTGCCGTAATGGAAAAAATTGTTTCGCTTGCAAAGCGACGCGGATTTGTTTTTCAATCAAGTGAAATTTACGGCGGGCTCAACGGCTGCTGGGATTACGGTCCATTGGGCGTTGAAATGCTGAATAATCTCAAACAAGCATGGTGGCGTTCCATGACCTTTCGCGATAATATTGAAGGAATTGATGCCGCCATTTTAATGCATCCGAAAACATGGGAGGCTTCCGGACACGTTGCGAATTTTACCGATCCGATGGTTGACTGTAAGCAGTGTAAAGCCCGTTATCGTGTTGATGTGCTACTTGATGAATTGACGATAAAGAAGAAAAAAGATGTCCTGCGTGATCTTTTCCCCGGCGAGTTTGAAGGGCAGCAAAAAGATGAAACAATTGAGGCAGAATTTGCCCAGCGGTTGAATAATGATGAAATTATTGCACAAGCAATTCAGAAAAGTATCTCATGTCCGAACTGCGGAAACAAAGGAACGTTTACCGAAGCGCGCCAATTTAATCTTATGTTTAAAACCTATGTCGGTCCGGTAGAAGATGCCGGCGCGGTGGTGTATCTTCGCCCGGAAACAGCACAGGGAATATTTGTGAATTTTTTGAATGTGCAGAGCGCGTCGCGCCAAAAACTGCCGTTTGGTATTGCTCAAATCGGAAAAGCATTTCGGAATGAAATTAATACCAAGAATTTTCTGTTCCGCACGCGCGAATTTGAACAGATGGAAATGCAGTATTTTGTAAAACCCGGTGAAGAAGATAAGTGGTTCGACTATTGGCGCGCCGAACGAATGAACTGGTTTCTCGAGCTCGGCATGAAACAAGAAAATCTTCAATGGCATAAGCACGAAAAGCTTGCCCATTATGCCAAAGCCGCGTTTGATATTGAGTTTAAATTCCCGTTCGGCTGGGGAGAAATTGAGGGCATTCACAGCCGTACGGATTTTGATCTCGGCAATCATGAAAAATTTTCCGGCAAGGCAATGCGCTATTACGACGAGCAGACAAAAGAAAAATATGTTCCGTTTGTTATTGAAACTTCTGTCGGCGCGAGCCGCTCGTTTATGGCATTTCTCTGCGCGGCATATGATGAAGAAATGGTGGAAGGCGGAGAAGGAGCCGGCGAAATGAGAACCGTTCTGCATCTTCATCCCAAGCTTGCACCGATGAAAGCGGCAATTCTTCCGCTGGTGAATAGAGACGGCATGGATGAAATAGCGCAAAAAATGACCAAAGATTTACAGAAACATTTCCGTGTATTTTATGATGACAGCGGAGCCATTGGGAGACGCTACCGCCGTCAGGATGAAGTTGGTACGCCGTATTGCTTCACTGTAGATTCGCAGACATTGGAAGATCAAACCGTTACTGTTCGTGAGCGGGACTCAATGAAGCAGGAACGTATTTCTATAGAAAAAGTAAAAGGATATTTACTTGAGCGAATTATCTAACACAGGAAGAAAAACGACTTTCTTTTATAATGCCGAGCGGTTTTCTATTCGGTCCGGCTGGAGAATTCTTATTTTTCTTCTTATCTCCGGTTTATGTATTGGAATATTTTCACTGCTTGCGAAAGGCATCATTGAATATTTTCCTTTTTTAAAAGTGAATGCTTTTTTCATGTTTATTGTATATGCGGGACTTTCACTTTCAACCTTCGTGATGCTGAAATTTGTTGATGAACGGCCGTTTAACTCTGTTGGCTTAACATTTAAAGCGCCGGGGGGTAAAGATTTGCTGCTCGGAACCGGCCTCGGATTCGGCATGATGACGATTATTTTTGCAGCGGAATATTCTGCCGGCTGGGTGGTGATTGAATACCGTAACTTGTCAACCGCAGAAATTTTAGGAATCGCCGGAAATAGTTTTCTGCTTTACGTTATCGTCGGTTATGGAGAAGAATTGTTATTTCGCGGTTATATTCTTCAAGCGCTGGCGGAAGGAACAAATAAAATTACTGCGGTAATTATTTTTTCGGTGATATTTGGTTTCATGCATAGCGGAAATCCGAACGTAACGATTTTTGCTATTGTAAATATTATTCTTGCGGGCGTCTGGCTTTCCATTGCTTATTTTAAAACGCAGGCACTGTGGCTTCCTATCGGCTTGCATTTCGGCTGGAATTTTACGCAAGGATTTATTTATTCATTTCCCGTTAGCGGCACGACTTCCTTCAATGAACAAATTGGAACGGCAATTGTCAGCGGTCCGGAATGGCTGACCGGCGGTAATTTCGGTCCTGAAGGCGGCGCAATGGCAACCATTGTTATTCTTGGAGGCTCTTTTTTTCTCTGGTACGGAGCGTTTATTAAAGCCAATGCCGGTCTCTGGAATGTGAACGATTGGATTGCCGAACGCCGCCGCGGAATTGAATCTTCTATTCAAACTCAAGAACACTCTCTGTGAAATATCTTTCAAGAATATTTTTTCTTGGTCTATTTTCTGTCTCCGTTCTTTCTTCGCAATGGATTACCGATCAGCATTTCAAAGAACATTCGCAAAAAGGAATTGCGTATGTGTATAATTTGGAATTTGACAGCGCGAAAGCAGAATTCGATTATCTCGCCGCCCGTTACCCTTCACATCCGGCGGGAAAGTTTTTTTTGGCGATGATTGATTGGTGGAAAATTTTAATGAACGCTGACGATGAATCGCATGATGCAGAATTTATTCAAAAGTTAGATTTGGTAATTACCTTGTGCGACAGCTTATTGAATGTGAATGAAAACGACATAACGGCAATGTTTTTTAAGGGAGGAGCGCTGGGATTTCGCGGGCGCCTTTATGCAAACCGAAGCAGCTGGATTAAAGCGGCAAACGACGGACGGGTTGCACTTCCGATTGTGCAGAAAGCCTATAAGATAGCGCCGAATAATTATGATATTTTACTCGGCATCGGAATTTATAATTATTACGCTTACATTATTCCGGAGCGGTATCCGCTTGTAAAACCCTTAATGATTTTTTTCCCGAGTGGAAATAAAATTAAGGGAATTGAACAGCTTCAAAAAGCTTCCGAGCATGCCGAGTATGCTTCTATTGAAGCGGCGTATTTTTTAATGCAGCTGTATTTCTTTTATGAAAAAGAATATTACAAAGCCCTGGAAATTGCCGTCACTCTATACAGCCGCTTTCCGAAAAATGTATTATTTCACCGGTATCTTGCCCGTACGTATGTTATTCTGGCAAAGTGGGATAATGCCGTTACAGAGTTTAATGAAATACTTAAACGATGCACTGAGCACTATACCGGCTATTCCGAATACACACGGCGCGAAGCATTATATCATCTCGGCGTGTGTGCAATGGAAAAAAAGAATTATGTTGAGGCATTACAATTTTTTTATCAAAGCGATAAATTAAGCCGTGAGCTGGATAAAAAAGAGATTTCAAGCTATATGACCATGACCAATTTGAAAATCGGAATGATTTACGATCTTCAAAAGAAACGAGAATATGCCGTTCAGCAATATCGGAAAGTGTTGCAGTTGAAAAAATTTGAAGACTCGCATGATTCTGCCGAACGCTATTTAAAAACACCGTATAAAGAATGAATGTTATCTACTATATAATCCTTGCCGGCATTATTGCGGCATGCGCCGAATTGTTCGGCGGAATGCTTGTTGCCTCACGTCGTGAACTGTCGAGAAAAATTCAGGAATATTTTATTGCACTCGGCGCAGGATTTCTTCTTGCGCTCGGAATTATTGATTTAATTCCTGAAAGCCTGGAACATATCGGCGGCTTTGCTCCGTTTTGGATTTTGCTCGGCTTCAGCGTTATTCATTTTGTTGAACATACGGTGGTTGAACATTTGCATTTCGGCGAGGAGACGCATTCTGAGGTGATGATTTCAAGAGCGGCAAGTTTATCTGCTTTTGCCGGATTATTTATTCATGCATTTTTTGACGGATTGGCAATTTCTGCGGGCATGTATTATAATTTTTCACTCGGCGTAATGATTTTTATTGCCATTCTGCTGCACAAATTTCCCGAAGGATTGACAATTTCATCCATTATGCTGGCGGCACGGCAGCCGCGGAAAGTTGCCATGTATGCAACATTCGGCATTGCCGGCGGAACCATGCTCGGTATATTAATGATATTTTTTCTTACCAATGTTGATCCGCAAATAACAGGATATGCTTTTGCGTTTTCTGCCGGTGCTACGTTGTATGTCGGTGCGAGCGATTTAATTCCTGAAATAAATCATTCTCAAAACAGAATTCTTTCGGTTGTTGTGTTTTTTGGAATGATGCTTTACTATGTCAGCGAATTATTGTTAAAGCAAATTCTCAATCATTAAAAAAAAATCCCGCTGCAGAAGCGGGATTTTTTCGTTGAAAATATCCGTGCTGTTAAATATCTATTCCAACGGTGATGCGGTTTAAACTGCCGATTTTTCCGAGAGAATTAAATGCGTAATCAATCCGAATTGAGTTGAGCACTAACCCGCCGCCGAAAGAAAATCCCGTTAACCCCGCCGATGTACCGATCTTTAATTCTTTTCTTTTTTCATTGCTGTAGCCGAAACGAAACCGAAGGGTTTTACTTGCCGTAAATTCGCCTCCCAGTGTAAATGAAGAAAAGTGATTGATAAAATTCGATTGAGCTTCGGTAAGTTTTGTGAAATTTAAATTTAATAACAGCGGAAGGTGCTGCGGTTTTATTGTGCCGCCGATTCGTAATTCCAGCGGCAATGATTCTTTTTGCGTGTCGAATGCCGAAAGCTGCGTTCCGGCATTTGTCAGCGCTGCGCCGAGCGTAATCGGGTTATCACCGGGAATGGAGTAGAGAATTCCAAAATCAAAACCAAGTGCGGATGAAGAGTACTGTTCAATAGATGAATGAATAATCTTGGCGGTAATTCCGTAGTACAAATTTTCTTCATACGTGCGAGCCAGAGAAAGCGAAAAGGCGGCATCGCCGGCGTTAAATGTTCCTGTCTCAATTCCCAAATCATTTCTGCCGTCGAACGAGCCGTAATTTACATAGTTCACGCCAATACCAAGCATGCCGATATCAGATAATTCATTCGCGTATGCGAGCGAACCGAGATGAATATCTAATAAAAATTTTGTATAGCCGAGTGAGATTTGCTGATTGGTGATTGTTGCCAACCCTGCCGGATTGTAAAAAAGCAGATTCGGATCGTTGGTCATGGAAACAAAACTTCCGCCCATTGCCGAAGCACGCGCACTGACATCATTTCGTAAAAAGTTATACGCCGGAAGGTCGCCGCCAAAGGCAGCGGAAACCGTAAACATCCATAATAATACATTACCGTACAATCGCATAAAATTCTCTCATGGTTAGTTCAATGTAGCGAAGGATCGGCTGAAATTCAAGAATGATAAAATATTTTCAATTTTTAATTCAAGCGAATTATTTTTATACTGCATGTATGAAATCATCCATACCATTTTTTCTGATGCTTCTTTTTCTTTTCGGCTGTGCGGGACAGCGTCCGCCCGAAGGGGGACCGGTTGATACGGTTCCGCCGGAAATTATTTCTGTGTATCCGGCTCCCAATACAACGCACTTCAAAGAGGATCGTGTTGCCTTAGAATT
>JACFMZ010000018.1 GCA_019455105.1 Bacteroidota bacterium
TGCGTGCCGGGTAAAATGGTAACACCTTTTCGTAAATACGCAGGGCTGTCGAACTTTTGAAGATCGCGGTAGCCGCTGGGAATATGGTCAACAATTCCGCGCGGACGCGGTGGCGGCGCTGTTCGTTCTGTATGTTGATTGCCGGTCGGTTTTTTGTTAAATCCGGTAGCAATAACCGTAACCATAATTTCATCGGTCATATCTTCATCAATCACAACGCCGGCAATTACTTCAACTTCTTCGCCAGCGGCTTCATGAATAATACCGGTTGCTTCATCAACTTCATGCAGCGATAAATTTGCGCCGCCGGTGATATTCACCAGAAGTTTTTGCGCACCGGAAATTGAAACACCTTCAAGCAGCGGTGAAGAAATAGCATAATTTGCTGCTGCTTCTGCGCGGTTTTCTCCTGAAGCAACGCCGGAGCCCATCAGCGCATCTCCCATTTCACGCATTACTCTCCGCACATCGGCAAAGTCAACATTAATTAATCCGGGTACGGTGATAATATCAGAAATGCCGCGCGTGGCATTGTATAACACGGCATTAACAATTTCAAACGCTTCCGTAATCGGTGTTGCTTTCTCTACCACCGACAATAGACGCTGATTCGGAATAACAATTAATGTATCCACCTGCTTTTTTAATTCTTCAATTCCATATTCTGCCTGCGCCGTCCGCTTTTTCGATTCATGATTGAACGGTTTGGTTACAATACCAACAACCAACGCGCCTTGACTTTTTGCAATGTTGGCAACAATCGGCGCTGCGCCTGTTCCTGTTCCGCCTCCCATTCCTGCCGTAATGAATACCATATCGCTGTTTGCTAAAGCGCGCGCAATTTCTTCTTTATCTTCTTCCGCCGCACGCTGTCCGATGGAAGGATCGGCGCCGGCACCGAGACCTTTGGTAAGATTTTTTCCGATGCGGACTTTTGTTTCGGAATTATTTCGTTCCAAAGCTTGTGAATCGGTATTTATGGCAATAAAATCTACTCCATTAAGTCCCCGTTTAATCATACTATGAACTGCATTTCCGCCTCCGCCGCCGACACCAACAATTCGGATTTTCGCACCTCCGTCAACCGGTTTATCAAATTCTATGGGCATAGTCGCTCCTTCTGTATTGTTTATGGTTTTGTGTTAATTTTTATTTCTAAAACTTTTTGAACTAAAATTCTTTGAACCAATCTTTCATTTTTGTAAAGACACTTTTTACTCCGCCGGAAAGTTTTTTTTCCGTCTCGCCGATATTTCCGGTGATACCGCGCTGCTGTTTTTTTATCGCGTTCAACACCAGCCCGACTCCGGTAGCATACATTGGGTTTTCAATTTCTCTTACAAACCCGCCTTTAAATCCCCGCGGAATTCCCATCTTCACCGGCATGCCGAGAATTTCGCGCGTTAAGTCGGCGGCGCCTTTAATAAGCGAGCCTCCGCCGGTGAGCACAATACCTGCCGATAAATGTTTTTGATACGCAGAGCGTTTAATTTCCAACGCAACAATTTCTAAAATTTCTTCCATGCGGGGCTGAATAATCTGGCAGAGCATCCGCTGTTCAATGACCATCGGTTCGCGGCCGCCGATTCCCGGCAGCGTAATCGGTTCGTTATCGGCAAGCGCCGGCAGATACGCATGACCGTATTGCAGTTTAATTTGTTCTGCCTGAGCGGCTAAAATTCCTAATCCGCGCCGAATATCATCCGTAACTTTATTTCCGGCAATGCCGATAACGGCGGTATGCCGAATGGTATGATCGGAAAAGATGGCAAGGTCTGCCGTTCCGCCGCCGATATCAAGAAGGGCAACGCCGACTTCTTTTTCTTCATGTTCCAGCACGGCATTGGCGGAAGCAAATGGTTCCAGAACAATATCGCTGACGTTGACTTTTGCGCGCTGAATGCATTTAATAATATTCTGAACGGCGGAAACCAGCCCGGTTACGATATGCACCGTGGCTTCCATGCGCAGCCCCGAAACTCCCACCGGGTCATAAATACCGTCCTGCCCGTCAACAATAAATTCCTGCGGAATAACGTGAAGAATTTTTCTGTCCGGCGGAAGGAGAATTTTTTTCGTGTCTTCAATAAGGCGGTTCACATCGCCTTGCTTTATCGACTGATCGGCGCCGCTGATTGTTACAACGCCGCGGTTCTGAAAACTTTGAATATGATCGCCGGCAATTCCCGCCACCACATTTTGAATTTTCACGCCCGACTGTTGCTCGGCATCATAAATTGCGGCAGAAATGGAAGCGGCGGCTTTGTCGATATGCGTAATTACGCCGCGCGTTAATCCTTCCGATTTGCTTTTTCCGATACCGAGAATGTTAATTTCATTGTTTGCGCCGACGGAGGCAACAACGGCGCAGACTTTTGTCGTTCCAATATCAAGTCCGACGTAAATATTTTCCATAGTATTACTCATAACGATGAATTATAATTTGATAGAATAACCTGCTCTTCATACCGAAGATCGATATAACGAATATTTTTTGTCTCCATTCTGCTGACTACCTGTTTCCAAAATTCGTTCAGCTTTGCCATTTTCTTCACAACATCTCCCTGTCCGAAAATAATCGGCACAGCGCTTTCAAAAGAGTACAAAATAATATCATGCCCTTTACGTAAATGTATTTCCGAAATGCGGTGATACAGTTCTTCATTAATCAGATACGAAGCGCGGATAATTTCCAGCGCCGTTTGAATATCTGTATTGGTAATTTTCATTCCGGGCTTTAACTCAGAAGCCGTATCAACTCCGCTGATAACAGGAATATCGTATGTTTCCTGCGTTACGGAATACGGAAGAATAACTCCTTCATTATCTACGTAATACGTTTTGTCCTGATTTTTTACAACCAGAATTGCCGAGGGCTGGCGCTCTTCAATAAGAACGCGCAGCGACGAAGGAGCATCCCGTTTTACCGTAACGTTTTTGACATACGCATTATTTAAAATATTTTTTCGTATCACGGCTAAATCAATATCATACATCATGGCATGAGCCGGAAGCTGCATAATTTGCAAAACATCTTCGCGGGAAAGAATTGCCGTTCCGTCAATAATAATTTGACGCACCGGCACATGGTCTTCCCAATTTGTTTTGAAGAAAAAAAACAAAAGAAGCATACCAACCAGCGCGGCAAAGGAAAGATAGACGCGCTTTCCATGACGCTCTTCTTCGGGTTCAATAGTTATCGTTTCATGTTCGTTCTGCATTGCCTGTGTTTATGCCTGTAGTTCTTTTAAAAATTGTTCGCCGAATTTCCAGATATCGCCCGCGCCCATGGTAATAACAATATCGCCGGACTTGGTAATTTTTTTCAAATACGCCGGAACATCTTCTTTCTTCTGCACGTAATGAACATTCTTATGCCCGTACTGTTTTGCCGCCTGCACAATCAGTTCGCCGGTAACGCCTTGAATCGGTTCTTCGCGCGCCGGATAGATATCCGTAACAACCAAAACATCGGCAAGCAAAAATGCTTTTCCGAACTCTTCGTAAAAATCTCTTGTGCGGGAATACAAATGCGGTTGAAACACACAGACAACGCGCTTTCTCCATCCGGATTTTACGCCGCTTAATATTGCGCGGCATTCCGTCGGGTGATGCGCATAATCATCATACACCGCAATGCCCTTCGCTTCTCCTTTTTTCTCCCAGCGCCGGTACACGCCGGAAAATTTTTCTATGCCCGCTTTTGCTTTTTTAAAAGGAACACCAAGTTCCAGCCCGACGGCGATTGCGGCAAGAGCGTTCTGCACATTATGTTTTCCGGGAATTTGCAGCGTTACTGTGCCGAGTTCTTCATAACCGCGGACAACGGTGAATGTTGTTGTATTTTCTTTATGAAGAATATCCACTGCCTGCAAATCTGCCTGCGGCGTTAATCCGTACGAAATAATTTTTTTCTTCCGCAGTTGGGGAATAATATCCTGCAGCGCCGGCTCATCCAAGCAGAGCACAACAAAACCGTAAAACGGAACCTTATTTGCAAACTGAATAAACGCTCCTTTAATATCTTCCAAATCGCGGTAGCAGTCGAGATGATCGGTTTCCAGCGTTGTCAGCACGGCAACAGTCGGCGTAATGGAAAGAAACGAGCGGTCAAATTCATCCGCTTCAACCACAATAAATTCACCTTTTCCCAAACGAGCATTGGTTCCGCCGAGTCCGCTCAATTTTCCGCCGACAATAACCGTCGGGTCAAGCCCTCCTTCCATTAATACCAGAGAGACCATGGAGGTAGTGGTGGTTTTTCCATGTGTGCCGGCAATACCGACGCCGTATTTTAAGCGCATCACTTCGGCAAGCATTTCAGCGCGGCGCACAATCGGAATTTTTCTGCGCAGGGCTTCCTGCACTTCCGGATTTTCTGAAATAACCGCCGATGAATACACAACCGTATCAACATCATCGGCAATATTTTCCGCTTTATGTCCTTCGTAAATAACGGCGCCGAGCTGTTGAAGCCGCTCCGTAACATCGCTGAGCGAGCGATCCGACCCGCTGATATGAAATCCCTGATCGAGCAGAATTTCCGCAATGCCGCTCATGCCGATTCCGCCGATACCTACAAAGTGTAATTTTTTAATTGATGAAAACATATTCGTTATTTTTTTGTCTTTAATTGAAACCGACGGCGGCGCTTCGGAACCTGCGCGGCAATCTGTTCCATCAGTTTTACTAATTCTCTATCCCGTTCGTATCTGCCCACGCGAAGCCGGAATGTTCTTCTTCTTCCTTTCGGCTTAATCATCACAATTTGGTGTCTGCCGGCTGTTTGTACGCCCCGCTCTTTGCCGATATACATCCACTCAATTTCTGAAATTTTTATTTCGTGATGCGCAAAGCGATGCCGGAAATGAATCGCCTCATCGGTGATAATTATTTTTCTGTTCCGAAACCGGTTGAGCAGCAGCAGCACAAAGGACATGGCAACAAAAAATACAATGATATATAAAAGCGAATCTTCCAGCACCACCGTCATGCTGTTCTTAAAAAACGATGCGCGTATGCCGATATAGAGTATCAGCGTTACGAGATAAATGAGCGCCTGCTGATAATAAAAATCTAATTTATATTTAAATTCGTGTGTCACTACAATACTTGTTGGCCGTTTTTATAAACCTCTTCCGATGTTACATTGCCGAGACTGTCCCACTTCTTCCACATGCCGTTTAATTTGCCGTTAAAATATTCCGCCTGATATTGAATTTTTCCGTTCGGATAAAAAACAATTTCGGTAGTTTTCGTCTGGTCGTTCACAATAAACATTGTCGGTCTTCCGTCTTCATCGTAATATTCCCATTGACGGATTTGCGTCCCTTCTTTCTTTTTTAAATGCCCGTTCTCATAATATTCTTCTTCATAGTATTGAATCTGACCGTTTTCAACCCACTGCTCAATCTGATTTTTTTTATTTCCGTTAGGGAAGTAACTGATATATTGATAAGATTTTCCGGATGAATCCGTCACATAATATTCAGATTTCTTTACACCATTTCTGTAAAATCCAAGCGCTTTTACGGTTTTACCGTTTCGGAAATATCGCTCAACCGAAATATCGCCGTAGGCAACCGAGCGCTCGGTCTCGAGCGAAATTGTATTCTTCATATGATTTCTCTGGCTGATATTCCGAACAAAAAGAAAACCGCCGACAACCGTGAGAAATATTATTATTAACAACAAAACAGATGTTATGTGTAACTTCATGATTCCTCCCTATAGTATGACAACCTCTCAAAAATATTTATTTTATTTCGACACTCTGAGTTCCCCGATTAACCCTGTGTCGTCTGTTAAAACATGCAGTGTGCTACTGTTTAACGAAGCTTTATTCAAACTCTTTCGCATAAAGAAAATATTTTCTGCCGAGTGAAAAATATTTTCTTTTCAATTCTTTATCATAGAAAGAATTTTTTCTGCAATTTCTTTGCCGGCATTCGGTCTCCCTAATTCTTTGCTCTTCTCGCTCATTCTCTCCAGCGCTTGGTCGTCGGAAATTAACTGCTGAACGGTGTTGAGTAATTTGCCGTCTAACTCTTTGTCGTCAATCAAAACTGCGGCGCCGCTTTCCACCATTGTCTTTGCATTTAAGAACTGATGATTTGCCGCCGCATGCGGATACGGAATAAGAATTGCCGGTTTACCGACCCGTGTTAATTCCGCCAGTGTTGTTGCACCGGCGCGGCTGATGACAACATCCGATGCCGCATACGAAAATTCCATGTGCTCGATATACTTCATAAGTTTAATATTCGGATGATGCTGCACCATCGGCAGCGACGACCAATCGCTTTCTCCCGTCTGCCAAATCACCTGAATGTCGTTTTCCACTGCCCATGAAACTATTTTCGGCATTGCTTTATTAATTGACTGCGCGCCTAAACTTCCGCCGAAAGCAAACAATGTTTTTTTTGCCGGAGAAAGCTGCAGTTCAGCGCAGGCTCTCTCTCGTGTTATGCTGCTCAAAATTTCCCGCGTCGGATTTCCAAGAAGTTCTGTCGTTGAGGTTTTCTTCAGCCATTGTTTCGTAATTTCAAAGGTGATAAAAACCTTGTTGACTCTTCCCGCCAGCAGGCGCGTTGTTACGCCGGGAAAACTATTGCTCTCATGAATCGCCGTCGGAATTCCGAGAAACGACGCTGCAAATAATACCGGTCCGCAGACGTAACCCCCGGTTCCAATTACCGCCTGAGGTTTAACTTTTCGTATGAGAAAGAACGACTGCAACAACGAAACAATCACTTTCAGCGGAAAAAGAATATTCCTGAGTTTCATTCTTCGGTGAAAACCACTGATCCAAAGAGGATAAAATTCATATCCTTTTTGCGGAACAACCCTCGCTTCAATTTTTTTCTTTGTTCCGGCAAACACAAAACGCGTTTGGGGCTTTATGTGTTGTATCTCTTCGGCAATTGCTATTGCAGGATACAAATGCCCGCCTGTTCCGCCTCCCGCAAATAAAATTGTCAAAGGACGGCTCATGCTAATACACTCTGCCGACTGCCGGTTCTTGTTCTACGGAAACAACAGCCGGCTGCTCGCTTATGCGCGGGTGTAAATCGGTCTGCGAAGAAATATTCAACAGTACGCCGATAGCATAACAGGATGAAATAATTGCTGTTCCTCCGTAACTTACAAAAGGCATCGGCACGCCGGTTGTCGGCACAAGCCCGAGTGTTACCAGCGTATTTGCCAGTGCATACAACACAATTGTTGTTGTTATTCCGATAGCTAAAAATTTTCCAAAATCATCCGGAGCGTATTTTGCAATCCGCAGCCCGCGTGATAAAATGAGCAGAAAAATCAGCAAGAACAGTACCGTGCCGATAATTCCGTACTCTTCGCCCACAATGGAAAAAATAAAATCACCGTACGATTCCGGAAGAAACAAATCTCGCTGTTTGCTCATTCCCATTCCGACGCCGAAAATTCCACCGTTGCCGAATCCGATAATTCCCTGCAGAAGCTGATAATTATCTTTTGCGGCAATGCCTGAATCATCATTGGCAAACCCGATATACGAAAGAATTCGTTTCATCCGGTACGGCGCGCTGATCATATACACCACCAGTGCCGGAAGCAGCGCCGAAAGCGAAAGCAGCACATGCTTTAACCGCGCTCCGCCGATAAAAATCATTAACATACCGAGCACGCAAATTATTGCTCCGGTAGAAAAATTCGGCTGAATCATTACCAGCACAACAACAAGCCCAACCCAGAAAAGAAGCGGAACAAATCCTTTTTTAAAATCTTGCAGTTTCGTTCCTTTCGAAGAAAGTAATGTTGCCAGGTGAAAGATTAACGCAAACTTTGCTACTTCGGAAGGCTGTAAATTGACTCCGCCTGTTGAAATCCATCGCACGGCTCCTTTTGCTTCACTGCCGGCTATGCGTGTAACAATAAGCAGCACAACCGCGCCGAGTAAAACCCAGAGTGTCAACGGTTTATATTTCCGATAATCAATATTGATGGCAAAAAACATTACCACAAAACCAATCAGCACTTTCACGATATGTTTGTTCACAAGCCCTGCCGCCGACCGGATATGCGGATTATTTAACGCCCATGATGATGAGGCGGAATACACCACAACAATACTCGAGACAAGTAAGAACAACACCACAATTAGAATCATTCTGTCAATATGATTTTTTCGCGACGCCATTATAATTGCCCGACTAATTGTTTAAAAATATTGCCGCGCTCTTCATAATCCGTAAACCAATCGTACGATGTGCAGGCGGGAGCCAGCAGAACAATATCTCCGCGCTGCGCTGACTGCGTTGCGATATCAATTGTTTTTTTCATTGATTCAATATTCGGTATTGCCGTTCCCATGGTTTCAACTTTTACAGTCTTCACTTTGTCGGAAAAATTCTTCACAATCGTATCGGCGGAATAACCGGTGGCAATAAGCGCTTTCACTTTTTGTTTTACCAAATCATAAATGGTTGAATAATCATTCCCTTTATCTTTTCCCCCCATAATCAACACAATCGGTTTTTTGTAACTTTTCAAAGCCATTTCTACCGCTTCCACCGTTGTGGCTTTGGAATTGTTGATATAGATAATCCCGTTCACCTCGCGGACAAATTCCTGGCGGTGTTCAACGCCGGTAAAACTTTTTAACGTCGCCTGAATTGATGGAAGCGAAATTCCCGATAACCGCGCGGCAAGAGAAGCCGCCATGGCATTCTGCACGTTGTGTTCGCCTTTAATAAAAATTTCGTCCGTAGAAATCACTGTTTCTTCAGTTCCGTTAATTTTTAGTTTTACGCTGTTCCGTTCCAGAAATGAGCCGTTCTCAACAGCATGCTTCAAGCTAAAATTGTACGCTTTCGATTGGTATTGCGTTGCTGTTTTTTTTGTCCACGCATCTTCCGCATTCATTATTAAGAGATCATCGTGTTGTTGATTCTTAAAAATCCGGCACTTTGAAAGTGCATATTTCTCCATGGAATGTTCGTATCGGTCCATATGATTTTGCGTAATATTTAAGATGACAGCAATCTTCGGACGAAACGAATCAATAAAGTCCAATTGAAAACTGCTTACTTCCAAAACAACAACAGTCTCCTCATCAACATCCATAACGAGGGATGAGAACGCCGTTCCAATGTTACCCGCAACAATGTGTTTTTTCTTTGCATCGCTGAACATCCTTCCTAACAACGTGGTGGTTGTTGTTTTTCCGTTACTGCCGGTAATGGCAATAATGGGACCTTTACAAAACCAGCTTGCTGCTTCAATTTCAGCTACAACATTTATTCCGCGCCGCTTTGCTTCCAAGACAACCGGTGCGTTGGAGGGGACACCGGGACTTATTACCATTAAAGAACAATTGTACACTCGTTCGCTGTGTCCGCCGAACTCACATTCAATATTTTGCTGCTGCAATTCGGCAATATGTTGTTTCGTGCGGTCGCTGTTTCCAAAATCGCTGACAAAAACTTTTGCTCCTTTATGTTTCAACAGCAGTGCAACGGCAACACCGCTTCGTTCCGCACCGATAATAGAAATTGATTTTCCGGCAACATCCGCAGCGTTCACACACTCACCGCACTTTGAATGTTGTTAAACTTAAAATCATCAGCAAAATGGCGATAATATAAAACCGCATCACAATTTTCGGTTCAGACCACCCGGCTAATTCAAAATGATGATGAAGCGGCGCCATTTTAAAAACGCGTTTCCCCGTGCCGTACTTTTTCTTAGTGTATTTGAAATAGAGCCGCTGAATAATCACCGAGACTGTTTCCATAAAAAATACGCCGCCGAGAATCGGAAGAATTAATTCTTTCTTTGCCATAACCGTTAACGCGCCGATTGCTCCGCCCAGCGCCAGCGATCCGGTATCTCCCATAAAAATTTGCGCGGGGTACGAATTATACCACAAAAAGCCAAGCGCCGCACCGACCATGGCAATACAAAAAACAATCAGCTCGCCGTTCCCCCGCAGATAAATAATATTCAGGTAACGGCTGAATTCAATATTTCCGGAAACATAAACAATTAAACCAAGCGTGAACGCAACAATTCCCGACGTCCCGATTGCCAGCCCGTCAAGTCCGTCCGTTAAGTTCACCGCGTTTGAAGTTGCGGTAATAATAAAAATCACCAGCGGGATATAAAATATTCCGAAATTGAATTCTACATTTTTTAAAAACGGAATTGTCGTTGTTGTATTAGCATGAATTGCGCGCAGCTCCGGCATTGAGAATAACACGTATCCTAAAATAACGCCGACCGTTATCTGCCCGATAATTTTATACCAACCGACAAGACCTTCTTTTTTCTTCTTCACAATTTTTAAATAATCATCCATGAAGCCGACGAAGCCGAGCCCTGCCGTAACCACTATAATTAATAACACGTAGGTATTCGTTAAATCCGCCCATAAGAGTGTCGGAATTAAAATTGCGGAGAGCACAATAATGCCCCCCATCATCGGCGTTCCGGCTTTCAGTTTATGTTTTTCCGGCGCCCCTTCGCGGTACGTGGTAACGATTCCTTTATTTTTTAACATCGTAATCACTTTCCCGCCGAGAATAAAACTGATGAACAACGCCGTAATTGCCGCCGCCGCCGCGCGAAAGGTTAAATACTTTACCACGCCGAATCCCGGCGGATGATAAAGCTGATCAATCCAATATAAAAGATGATACAACATGCGATGTTAGAGATTTTGCATAGTTAATTGAAGCACGACTTCTTCCATTTTCATTCCGCGCGAGCCTTTTATTAAAAGCACATCAAAATTTTTCACCACTCGTTGAAGCTCTACCAATAATTCCGTTTTTGTTTGAAAATGCATTTTATGAATTCCGGTAAACGCTTCATGGGTATACACCGACAAATGACCGAATGTGAACAGCCATTCAAAACCCATTTCCGATGCCAGTACGCCGATATTTGTATGTTCCCGCTTTGATGCTTCGCCGAGTTCCTTCATATCGGCAAGCACAACAATTTTTTTTCCGTTCGCCTTAAACGCTGCCAGCGTTTGCAGCGCCGCCAGCACCGAATCCGGATTTGAATTATACGTATCATTCAAAATAGTATAACCGCCGTGAGTAAGAATCTGCATTCGCTTATTTGCAGAAGTAAAATTCTGCAGTGCTTCCGAAATTTTTTTCGGCGGCACTTTTGCTTTTAAACCAACCGCACTGGCTGCCAGTGCATTCACAACATTATGCTTCCCCGGTGCTTGAAGCGTAACCGGAAATTTTTTCTTTTTATATTCAATAAGAAAATTCGACTGACCCTTTTCATTCACCGTGATCTTTTTGGCGCGAATTTCTGCTTTTACCGTTGTTCCGTAGCTGAGAAATTTTTTTGAATATTTCTTTTCTTTCTCCAGATACGGATCGTCGCTGTTAATAAACACAAATCCTTTATTCTTTCGCACCCAGCGGAACAATACTGTCTCTTCCTGCGCCACGCCGTCGAGATCTTTGAAAAATTCAAGATGCTCTTTGCCGATATTGGTCAGCAGCGCGTGTGTCGGCTCCAGAATTTCACACAAGTATTGCAATTCGCCGAAATGATTAGTGCCGACTTCAACAACGGCAAATTCATCATCGGGCTGCAAGCGAAACAATGTCTGCGGTACGCCGATGTGATTGTTCAGATTTCCTTCCGTAGCGAGAGTTTTATATTTTTTCCTCAGCACCGCCGTTATCATTTCTTTTGTTGTCGTTTTACCGTTACTGCCGCCGATAGCAAGAACCGGAATGGTAAATTTTCTCCGGTAAAGACGCGCCAGATCTCCATACGCCCGCGTTGTTTCGGGAACCGCCGCCGTCATACATTTCAAAGAACGAACATATTCTACATTCTTTTCTCCCCACGTTTTTTCAACAACTATAACAGAAGGTTTTTTTTCAACAATCTCTTTTATAAAATTATGCGCATCAAATGTTTCACCGTGCAGTGCAAAAAAAATATTTCCTTCTTGTAGAGAACGTGAATCGGTTGAAACGCCGGTAATTTTTTTCCCCTTCAAAGTTTCCGGACAAAACAGCTCAACATTAGTCAGCTTTTGAAAATCTCGAAGCGTAATACGTTTCATTGCTGCATATACTTTCGCACTTCTTCACAATCATCAAAATGCTGTTTCTTATTACCGATAATCTGATACTTTTCATGTCCTTTTCCGGCAATTAAAACAATATCTCCGTCTTTTGCCGCCTGCAATCCTCGTACAATAGCTTTTGCGCGGTCAGGTTCACAAACAGCTTTCTCTTTATCGCTGACACCTGCCAAAATATCTTCGATAATGGCTTTCGGATCTTCCATACGCGGATTATCTGAAGTAATAATTATTTTGTCGCTGAGTTTTTCCGCAATCGTTCCCATCAAAGGTCTTTTAGTTTTGTCGCGGTTGCCGCCGGCGCCGAACACGGTTATTACGGAGCGTCGTTTATCACCGGGTAACGTGTCACGAATTGTCTGGAGGCAATTTTCTAATGCGTCGGGCGTGTGGGCATAATCAATAATTGCCGTCCATCCGTGCAGCGATTGAATCTGCTCAAATCTTCCCGGTGCCGTTCGTAAATTTTTGAAAACTTTTTCGGAGACCGTTATTCCAAGCGCGTTTACGGCTGAATACGCAGCAAGAAAATTATATATATTAAATTTTCCGACTAAAGAAGTTTGCACTTCTGTTTTGTTAATGGTTGCCGAAAATCCTGCAACGCTTAAGGAAACATGTTCCGCCTTTGCATCGGAAGCATTGTGTATGGAATACGATACAACCGGCGCTTTAATGCCTTCAACAATCTTCTTTCCATATTCCGAATCACCATTCACAACGGCGACGGCTTTTTCTGTCAGCGAATCAAAGAGAATTTTTTTCGCTTTAAAATATTCTTCCATCGTTCCATGATAATCAAGATGATCCTGTGTTAGATTGGTGAAGACCGCAACGGCAAACGGAATGCCGAAAACACGATACTGGAGAAGCGCATGCGAAGAAACTTCCATAACGACATGCGTACATCCTTGTTCGCGCATATGAGCAAATAATTGATGCAGTTCAAGCGATTCCGGCGTAGTATGAGTCGCCGGAATTATTTCGTTGCCGACTTCATACTCAACCGTACCGATTAACCCGACAACATATTCCGGGCGTGATTCAATCATTTGCTTAATTAAAAATGTTGTTGTGGTTTTTCCATTTGTTCCCGTTACGCCGATAATCGTCATCTGCCGGGCCGGATTGCCGTAATAATTTGCGGAAATCACCGCCAGCGCTTTTCTTGTGTTTGGAACAACAACTTTAACAACGCCTGTATGCATACATAACGCATCGGGAATTGCATTATCATCTTCAATAACAATGACTTTTGCGCCTTGTGCAATTGCGGAAGAAAGGAATTTATGTCCGTCGCTTTCGGCGCCTCGAACGGCAACAAACATATTTTCCTTTTCTACTTTTCGAGAATCATATTGAACACCGCTTACCTTTACATCGTGCGTTACAACCATTTTCCCGTACAATGTTTGGAAAATTTTTGTTACCGTCACCCCTTGTAAAATTTCAGAAAGTGTCATTTCTTACTCTCAATTAAAAATAATGTAGTACGGCTTTCTCTTTAAAAACGCGCTTGCTGTTAAACAGCATTCAATATAATTGTGCCGCCGTTAAAGCTTTCGGTTCGCACATAATGGTAACTCTCGCACCAACCTTCACCGCTGTTCCTGAACCGGGAAATTGATTAACAACAACACCGCTCCCGATAATCGTTACGCCTAAATGATTTGCCGCAAGATTATTCGATGCGCGGCGAACGCTCATTCCGTGAACATCCGGTACCTTCTGCATTCCTGCCAGCAGCGGTGTTTCTTCATCCATCATAATGTTAATATAGGTTCCGCGTTCAACAATACTTTCTGCGGCAGGATATTGGCGCATTACTTCGTCTCCCTTGCCGTAAATTTTTGTCTGAAATCCGTGTTGCTGTAAAATTCTTACTGCATCGTTCACTGTTCTTCCGCAAATATCAGGAACAACCTCAATGCTCTTGTCTTCTTTGTTTGTTGTTTCCTGCAACGGTGTTGTAACCGTTTTTGCAATCAGACCGTTGTTATTGATTATTCGTTCCGTAATAGCTTTAAAAATCGGTGCGCTGGCAACAGCTCCGGTATAACCAACTTTCGGTTTTTCCGTCATAACTAAACAGACAAGCTCCGGTTTCTCCGCCGGAAAAAATCCGACAAACGATGCATTATAACTTCCGCTCTCGTATTTCCCGTCAACATACTTTCGCGATGTACCGGTTTTTCCTGCAATGGTAACGGTCGGAAGTTTTACCACGCCGCCGGTTCCGAATTCTACCACGCTTTCAAGCATCGTCTTTACCTGCTGTGCCGTTTCGCGTGATGTAACGCGGCGGATTTTTGTCGGCTCATGAACAAACACTTCATTTCCCAGCGGATCAATTTCTCGTTTTACGATGTACGGCTTCATTAACATACCGTCGTTTGCAATGGCGGCATACGCGGCGGCAATTTGCAGCGGCGTTACGCCGACTTCGTATCCATAAGCAATGGTATTTAATGTTGTGCCGGACCATTCAACCGGTTTTTTAAGCTGACCGTTTATCTCCGCCGGCAGTTCAATGCCGGTAGTCATTCCGAAACCGAAATTTCGCGCCTCGTTATAAAGATTTTCCGGGCCGATAAGATTGCTCACTTTTGCCATAACAATATTGCTGGAATACGCCATAGCTTCCATGAACGTAATATCTTTCATGGGATGGGTATCGGAAATTGTGCGCATTTTATTTCCGGCTAACTGCACTTTATACGATCCGTTTTCCGCATAAAATTTTTTGTCGAGCGTCGTTACATTATTTTGCAGCGCCGCAGACGCAGTAACAATTTTAAAAACCGAACCGGGTTCGTACATATCCGAGACAACTCTGTTGCGTAACAGATCTACGCTTTTGATTTCATTCAAATTCACCGGCGGGTAATTTGCCAGCGCAAGAATTTCTCCGGTCTGCGGCTGAAGTATCACCACCAATCCCGCTTCTGCCTGTGTGCGCTGAATTCCTCTCTTCAATTCTTCTTCAGCAATTGATTGATAAGTCAGGTCGATGGTTAATTCCAGCGAATTCCCGTTCACCGGATCTTCACGCGGATAATCCGTTGAAGGACGCGCTCTGTTTTTTCCGTCTTTTTGCAACACCACATAACCGTCAACGCCGCGAAGTTCTTTGTCGAATTGCTGTTCAATACCGCTGACACCGACATATTCGGCATTAATGGTGCCGAGCACCTGCCCGAGCCGCTCATTGTAATGATAGAGCCGAACCGGTTCATTTGATTTAACAACACCAACCAAACTGTCCACCGGAATTTTTTCTGCTTCATCCGGGCGCATTGCTTTTTCAAGAACAACATAGCGCTTCGAACTCTGTAATTTTTCTAAATATTCTTTTATCGGTTTTCCGGTAATCTTAGAAAATCGCTCGGCAATTTTCCGCGCGTATTGTCCGCTGAACTTCGGATTGGCAGAAAACGAAACAAATTGTGAATTTGAAACAAGCAGATTCCCGTTCCTGTCGTAAATATTTCCACGCTGTGCATGCAAAGGAACGCGTACTTCATACTGCTTCTTGGCAATATCTTGGTACTTCGAAGCATCAAGAATCTGAATTTGCACCAAGCGAACTGCCGCACCGATAAAAACAAAAATAAAAATCACCTTCACCCACAATAAGCGATGCGTATAATCCTTTAACTCAGGCACTATCACTTCATTTTTTTTATGAAAGAAATTCCACATGCTTATTGTTCACGGAGTTGTTCTTGAACCGATTGAATGTTTTCCTGCGGAACGATAAAGAACACCGGCTGCTCTTTCGGATTCATCATTCCTAATTTTGATTGAGCAATTAAGCTGATTCGTTCGAGACTCTCTTTCCGGGCAACTTCGGATTTGAGGACTTCATTAATACTTAAAATGGAAACATATTTTGCATTTAAATCGCTTACTTCGCGGACCAGTGAATTCACCATAATAACATTGTGAGTGTATAAAACGGCAATTACCGCCAAGCCGATTAACGAGAGAACGATATTTGAAGTTTTTGTTTTTGACTTAACAATTCTTCTTCCGGCACGCGGCACGGCATATCCGGGAAATACTGCCTGCGGGTCGGCTGACATTGTTATCGCGCTGTCATAAATTTGCCGGTCGCCAAAATTTGGTAATTGAATGCGCTCAAGAGGTTCGTTAATATTTTTTGCCATTTTCAAATCTTTTCTGCGGCGCGTAATTTTGCACTTCGGGCACGCGGATTTCTCTCAATTTCTTCCGCCGTTGCCGTTATTGGTTTTCTCGTCAAAACCTTCAACGCCGGCTGCAGAGCGATATCGGGAATTAATTTATCTCCCGACGGAATTCGCGTTGATGCCTGCGATTGAAAAAATTGCTTAACAATGCGATCTTCTAATGAATGGTAAGAGATCACCACTATTCTTCCTCCGACGGTAAGCCCATTTACTGCATCCTGCAAAATACTTTTCAGCCGCTCCAGTTCATTGTTCACTTCAATGCGAATTGCCTGAAAAACCCGCGCCAATGATTTAACCGCAAATTTTCCGCCGACACTCTGTTCAACAATAGCGGCAAGTTCACCGGTTGTTTCTATCGATTTCAATTCGCGCTTTCGAACAATCAGCCGTGCAATTTTCCGTGATAGTTTTTCTTCGCCAAAATGAAAAAATATATCGGCTAACGCTTTTTCATCATACGAATTGACAACACTGGCGGCATCCAATGCCTGTCTCTTATCCATGCGCATATCAAGTTTTTCGTTCCCGCGGAACGAAAATCCCTTCACGGCTTCATCCAGTTGAAACGACGACACACCAAGATCAAGCAGCAATCCGTGAATTATTGAAATATGCTGCTCGCGAAGTATGGCGGCGATATGTTCTGTATTGTTGTGCACCAAAATATTTTTTTTCTTTACGTGTTGTAACCGATCCGTTGCAGCGCTGATGGCATCGGCGTCGGCATCGATTCCAATCAACATTCCGTGCGCCGATAATTGTTCACAAATTTTTTCTGCATGTCCGCCGCCGCCGAGCGTTCCGTCAACATAAATTCCATCCGGTGTTGTCAGCAAATATTCAAGAACTTCATTCAGCATTACCGGAACATGATATAACGCCGGCTGCATTATTCTTTCTTTTCAAAAACTTTGGAGGCGACTGTTAAATAATCTTCCTGCTGGCTTTCGAGATATTTTTTATATTCATCCGGATTCCACACTTCAATACGATCAAACGCTCCGAGAATAAAAACATCATTTTCAATTTTTGCATACTGTAGTAATTCTTTCGGAAGAATAATTCTCGACTGTCCGTCAAGTTCCGCATCGGCGGCAAACTGCAGCAGCATACGCGTAAAGTAGCGGTGCTGCGGATCGGTCTGTTGAAGTTTTCCAATTTCATTTTCCCGCTTCATCCATTCGTCCTGCGGATACACAAAAATACACGATTCAAAACCGCGGGTAATCACAAAGGAATTATTCGCTTCGGGCGAGAGATTTTTTCTCATCTTTGCCGGAATATTAATACGTCCTTTGCTGTCAACGGTATAGGTAAATGAACCCTTAAATGACGACATAATTTTTACAGGAAAACGAAAATGTTAAATTATTGTGATTTTATAAAAATTAAAAACTACTTAAAATCAGTAAAAATCGATAAAATAGCGTAAATTTCTACCCACTTTTACCCACAATTTCACACTAAGTTACGGAATTTCAATCTAAAGTCAAGTTATTTCTAAGTAAATATTGAAAAGAATTATACACACTGGTTTCAATATTTTTAAGGGGCGGGATTTTGTGATATGCTTGAAATACAATTAACCGAATAGAATAGATTTTTTGTCAGCCATAATATTACCGCAAACAATTATAGAATGGAAAGAATATTAAATTCTTTTGAAAGCTGTTCAACAGAAGTATAGACAATGCCGTTCATTCCGCAGGAGAGCGCCCCTTCAATATTCTCTTTTACATCATCAATAAATAGTATTTCGGAAGGCTGAACTGCTAATGCTTCAATCACTTTTTCATAGACAATCTTTGCCGGCTTCATTGCTCCAATTTGAAACGATGTAAACTTTTGCGGAAATAATTGAAGCAAAGGAGCAATGGTTAAAGATTTTTCCCAGTGTGCCTCGCTGGTATTGCTGAGAACGGCAATGCGATATTTTTTTTGTACTTCTTGAATGAACGGCAGGATTGTGGAATTTTCGCTGACAATTATTGCATTGTATGCATCAAGCAACTGCGATGTTGAATACGCTGAGTGAAAAACGTGATACAGCTTTTCTAAAAACTCATCAGTAGAAATTTTTCCGCATTCATAGAGATACTCTAAGTGCATTGCCGGTTTGGTAAATGGCTCGCGCTGTTCTTTTGTTACAAGCCCGAGTGCATTCGGAAACGCGTCGAAATCTATATTCACAAGAACTCGCCCCATATCGAAAAGTATAACTTTAAAGTTTTTCATCAATGAATGTTATTAATAATTTTTATTGCTTCGTCAACTCGTTCTATTCCGTCATCCGAGCGAAGCGATGTGTGCAGCAAAAGATTTTTCCCTTCCTGTTTGAAATGAAGCTGAATATTTTTTAATGAAGAAACAGCCGACATAATTTTTTGAAATTCTCCTCCTTCGTAAAACTGCATGTCGTCTTCGGCAGGAAGATATAACCGAAGCGTTCGTTTATGTATTTCCACTTTGCGGATAAACGTTGTTTGCTGCGCCGCAACACGCAGCAGACCCGCCTTAAACAAATTCTCTACTTCTTCCATCGGCGATCCGAAACGATCGGAAAGTTCAGCCCGCAGTTCGTTCACTTCGTGTTCGGTTTTTGTTTTATAGAGTCTGCGATAAACATCAAGGCGTTCGGTATCGCTCTCAATATAGAGATCCGGAATCAGCGCTTCGATATCAAGTTCAATCTGTGTTTCAATTGAACGGCGCGTTTCAAGAATTTCTTTTGAAAAAAGATTGGAAAATTCCTGCTCCTTCAATTCCGCCACCGCTTCTTCAAGAATTTTCGTGTACATTTCAAACCCCATTTCCATAATAAAACCGCTCTGCTCGGCGCCAAGCATATTTCCGGCACCGCGAATTTCCAGATCACGCATAGCAAGATTAAATCCCGACCCGAGTTCCGTAAATTCTTCTATTGCCTGCAGGCGGCGTAGTGTCTGCGCCGGCAGACTGCTGACCGGCGGAACAAGAAGATAGGCGAATGCCTGAACATTTGAACGGCCGACTCTTCCGCGAAGCTGATATAATTCCGCTAAACCGAATTTGTCCGCACGGTTGATAATTATGGTATTAACGCTCGGAATATCAACACCCGACTCAATAATTTTTGTCGTCACAAGAACATCAAATTTCTTCTGAAGGAAATCAATCATAATAGTTTCCAATTCGTGTCCCTTCATCTGCCCGTGTGCCGTTCGAAATTTTGCTTCAGGAATATACGTCTGCAGCGTTGAAGTAAACTGGTCGAGATTGTGCACGCGATCATTTACCACAAAAATCTGACCCCCGCGCCGCAATTCACGAAGCACAGCTTCGCGAATAATTTTTTTATCAAACGTTGCAATTTCTGTGTGAATAGGAAGCCGGTTGCGCGGAGGCGTATTAATAATGGAAAGATCGCGCGCACCGAGCAGTGAAAAATGCAGCGTTCGCGGAATCGGTGTTGCCGTCAGCGTCAGCGTATCAACGGAAACCCGCATGGATCGGAGTTTTTCTTTTGCCGAAACGCCGAAGCGTTGTTCTTCATCAATAATCAACAGCCCGAGATCTTTAAATGTAACATCTTTTGAAAGAAGCCGGTGCGTTCCGATAATAATATCCACATTTCCTTCGGCGAGTTTGTGCAGCGTCTCTTTAATTTCTTTTGAAGATTTAAATCGGGAAAGAAGCGCAATGCGCACCGGATATCTGCCGAGGCGGTCGGAAAACGTATTGAAATGCTGCTGTGCGAGAATTGTTGTCGGCACTAAAACCGCCGCCTGTTTATTATCCATTACCGCTTTAAATGCTGCGCGCACGGCTATTTCTGTTTTGCCGAATCCCACATCGCCGCATACCAGACGATCCATTGGAGCAGCAGCTTCCATATCGGTTTTTACTTCCGTTGTTGCCCGAAGCTGATCCGGCGTGTCTTCATACATAAACGAAGCTTCCATTTCCTTCTGCCAGTGCGTATCGGGAGAAAAAGTGTAAGCGGGTTCATGTTTCCTCTTTGCATAGAGCGTAATAAGATCGCGCGCAATATCTTTAATGCGTTTTTTTGTGCGTGCCTTTAATCTGTCCCATTCCGGTGACCCGAGTTTGGAAAGTTTCGGTTCGTGTCCTTCCGATGAAGAATATTTTTGAATGCGCGTAATATAATTAAGGTTGACAAAGAGATTTCCTTTTTCCGCATATTCCAATCTTGCCACTTCTTGTTCAATACCGCCGACCACAATCTTTTCCAGCCGGAGAAATCTTCCGATACCATAATCAACATGCGTTACGTAATCGCCCCGCCGCAGCGTTGTTAATTCTTTTTGTGAAATTCCTTTGAATCGTTTTCTCTTTTTTTCTCCGCGTGCTTTTATGCGTCCAAAAATTTCATGTTCGGTAAACACTGCAACCTTTGCCGAATCATAAACAAAGCCGGAATGAAATGATTCAATCGTGTAGAACACAAGGATATTGTCTTCCATTTTTTCTTCCGGAAGTTCAAGCAGAGCCGCATGAGCTGGAGAAGACGGCGCTGTTTGGACAGAATTTCTTTCTTCTTCAATTAATTCTTGAATTCTCTTCAGCTCATCCTGCTTATCGGAAGTGATAACAATATCGTATCCTTTCAGCGCAAGCCGGGTAATTGTTTCAAGCAATATTTTGATACTGCCGTTTACGCTCGGCTGAGTCTGCGCTTTGAAATCGATTGCTTCGGCTGCGGTAAGAAGCGAATGAATAAAGCGGGGATATTGTTTGAGCTGTTCTTGTATCTGTTCATAAGAAAAATCGGTGTGAATAAGTTCCGTTTGTAGATCAACAAACACTTTTTCCAGCAGCGCGGTATCTTCCAGAAACAGTACTGCTGTTTCCGAAAGATATGAAAGGAGTGATGTATTCTTCGTTGATTCATCGGATGCTGCATCTGAAGAATTCTTTTTTACGATATCGGGAACAATACTGACCGACTGCAGCTCCCTGATTGACCGCTGCGATAAAACATCAAACTCACGAATTGATTCAATCGTATCTCCCCAGAATTCCATACGAACGGGATGTTCACCGATGAACGGAAAAATATCAAGAATTCCTCCGCGCACAGCAAAATCGCCGTAGGTTTCAACAATCGGTTTTCGTTCAAAGCCGTGATTCTGCAATTGCTGAATTAATTTTTGAAAATCATATTCTGTATTTGCCGAAAGCTCTATAATTGCTTTGGCAAATTCGCTTCGTTCAGGAACGCCGTACGCAAGAGCGGAAATGTGCGTAATGTAAACGCCGGGTTTCTTTGCACCAAGCGCTTTCATCATCTCAATTTGGGAAAGAGGGGAATTCATATCTAGCGATTGCGACGAGCGGCGGGTTTCGGCGGTGCAGAGTTTTACATTGCTCTCGCCGATTAACGCAACACAGTCATCGCGAAGCTTTTCCGCGCGGTCTTCATCATCAAGCACAACAAACAACTGGTCGTTGGTTGAAAGAAACACCGCGGTAACAACAAACGACCATAATGAACCGGCAAGACCATGAAGCGTAACGGCAGAATTGTTCGCCGGAATTGCTGACAGCAGACACTCAAGCGGTTCTGATGCGTATATTTTTTTCTTAAAATCTTTCATTTTTAAAATAGTTCTACCCTTGCAGGATATTTTTCCGTTTTTTCTGCAGGGGTAGGATAAATTACACAGGAAAAATTTTATAAAAAAGAAAATTCAGTATTTCGCCTTGTTTCACTCTTCATTTGGTTTTATTTTCCTATATCGTAACAACATTCATTCTTCATTATTTTATGAAACCACGCTTTGATGTTGTCTTATTAACGGAATCGCGTTATCTTGCTCCGCAGGAATGCACCCCGTACGTTTTGAATGTGCTGAAAGAAGATGAACTGGTTCAGTCTGCACTGGAAAAACTCGGCTTACGCACTACACGGATAAATTGGGCAGATAAAAATTTTGATTGGACTTCAACTCGCGCTGCCTTGTTTCGAACAACCTGGAATTATTTCAATTATTTTTCTGAATTTACTCAATGGCTGAATGTTGTTTCCGGAAAGACCCGCCTTATTAATGCTGTGGAACTTATTCAATGGAATATGGATAAGCATTATCTGCGAGACCTTGAAGCAAAAGGCATTTCCATTCCGCCGACAATTTTTATTGAACCGCAGGAACGGACGACATTAAAAAAATTACAAGCGCGAACCGGATGGAAAGAATTTATTTTAAAACCTGCCGTTGCCGGAGGTGCGCGCCACACCTACCGGCTGAGAGAAGATACACTTCAGGAATATGAACAGGAATTTCAAACGTTGCTTCGCAGCGAAGCAATGCTCATTCAGCCGTTCCTGAACAATGTGCTTACACAGGGAGAATATTCATTTATTGTTATCAACGGAAAATATACTCACGCTGTTTTGAAAACTGCCAAACAGGGAGATTTTCGAGTGCAGGATGATCACGGCGGAACAGTTCAAGCGTATGAAGCAACGGATTCAGAAAAACAGTTTGCGGAAAATGTTGCCGCTTCTTGCGCTTCACTTCCGCTCTATGCCCGCGTTGATGTGATAAACGATAACGAAGGAAAACCGGCAGTTACCGAATTAGAAATTATTGAACCGGAATTGTGGTTTCGATTTTATCCTGAAGCCGCCACAGTGCTGGCTGAAGCCGTAAAAGACGTATTGAAAAAAAACTAAATATATAAATGACGTTTAATTTTTTGTGTCGGTGTTTTTTCAAACGGCTCCCGTTGTTCTATCAATTGAGAAAGACGTGAAAAAGAAGAGAGTTTTTCATTCGTCTGCACTTTTAACTCTTCCAAAATACGGGAAATCTTTTCCTGCGCTTTCAATTCAGTGGAATGCGCCGCCGGAAGCATTTCATCAATCTTATCGTAATCCAAAAATACTCGAGCAACAAGTTTCTTTTGCTGCTGAAAAACAATTGATTCAAGTATCAGTTCATGCTCGTTGATAACGGATTCAATCTCTTCCGGGTAAATATTTTTTCCGTTCGGTCCAAGAATCATATTTTTCGATCTGCCTTTAATGAAGACGTATCCGTCGTTGTCAATAATGCCGAGATCGCCGGTGCGAAGCCAGCCGTCTTGCGTAAACGCTTCCTGTGTTCGCTCCGTATCTTTGTAATATCCCTTCATCACCATCGGACCTTTCACGAGAATTTCACCTTCACCGGTTTCCGGGTCCGGGAGATCTATGCGCAGCAATGTCTCCGGCAGTGCTTTTCCTGTTGCTCGAAACTTCGTCATCTGCGGATTTGATCCTGCGATGAGCGGCGATGTTTCTGTTAACCCATAGCCAATAGCGTACGGAAAACGCGCTTCCCGTAAGAACATTTCAACATCCGGAGCGAGCGGTGCGCCGCCGATACAAAACATCTGCAGTTCGCCGCCGAATGTTTTCAGCATTTTTTTTCCGGCAATACCGTGAATGCGTTTTCGAACAAAAGAAATCTTTTGCATAGTCCGTTTTACGAATGTATTGGTCAACTGTGGTACAATGCTGGTTTTATAAATTTTTTCTATCACCAGCGGAACGGAAAGCATAATAGTCGGTTTTACTTTTTTCATTGCGGGCAGCAGTACGCCTGCGGTCGGCAGTTTATCCAGATAATAGACCGATGCGCCGACCGATAATGCCGTTACCAATCCGAGCGTACATTCATACGTATGAGCAAGGGGAAGAATAGAAAGCAATCGATCGCTCTGCGAAATAGAAACAATGCTCACCGTTCCCAGCGCATCGGAAACGATATTTCCGTGTGTCAGCATTACGCCTTTGGAATGTCCGGTCGTTCCCGATGTGTACACAATTGCCGCAAGATCATTCGGGCGAATTTCATTTTGAGATTTTCTTAAAAATTTTAATGCCGCTTCTTTGAATGAAGAAATATTTTTTGCTCCCCGTTCGAGAATTGATGTCAGAGATTTTTTCTCTTCATTCGGCAACAGAACAGAAAAATCATCGAGAAGGATTACTGAGGACAGCGCCGGATATTCTTCCCGTTCAATCCGCTGGCAATGTTTTTGTGAAACAAAAATTGCTTTACTTTCCGAATGGCGAAGGATATGGCGTACTTCATTTGAATGAAAATCAGGAAGAATCGGCACCACCACTGCGCCCATTGCCGTAACGGCAAAATACGCCGCTCCCCAATGCGGATGGTTTTCACCGAGCAGCGCAACACGATCGCCGGCGGAAATTCCGTTTTGACGAAGTACCTCTCCAATCGTCGAAACCAGCACAAAAAGTTCTGAATACGTTAGAGATGTTCCGCCAATCATTGAGAGAGCTGTTTTATCGCCGAACTGGGCAGCGGAGCGTTCTAGTAAAGCGCGAATTGTTCGTTGAGTAAGTTGTTCCATGGTGTTCACTACGTTAAACAAAAATGTTTGTATCTTTGCGTATCATCAATAATGTCTCTGTTTGAATTGCAGAATAGATCCTATGCGGAGCGCAGAGATGAATTTTGCAGAATTGTGCAGAACCACACTGAAAGTTAATTCAACTTCAGCCGAAATGAAATATTTATTTTTAAAAATATTGAGAAATCTCTGTTGGCAAGAACGACCGGCTGCCGGAAAAAACAAAAATTGTTTGTCTCTGCTTAGAATATTTCATTTTTTGAAATAAACTTCCATTCTCCCTGTTTGAGTGTTCCGATTGTGAGCTTTCCAATTGCCACACGTATCAATCTCAATGTCGGATGTCCTGCGGCGGCAGTCATTTTTCTTACCTGTCTGTTTCTTCCTTCCCGAAGCGTTATTTCAATCCACGCCGTCGGAACATTTTTCCGAAACCGAATCGGCACAGTGCGCTCAGGAAGTTTCGGCTCTTCAGCAAGAATATTTACTTCTGCCGGTTTTGTTTTTTTCCCTTCAATAAAAATTCCCGTGCGGAGCTTTTTCAATGCTTCGCTGCTCGGAATTCTTTCAACCTGAACAAGATATGTTTTGGAATGGTCAAAGCGGGGATCGGTCAGACGGTGTTTCACTTCATTATCGTTGGTTAACAGCAGCAGTCCTTCGCTGTCATAATCCAATCTGCCGACGGGGTAAACTCCTTCAGGAAAATTAAAGTTTTTCAGCGATTGTTTTCCGCCTTCCGAAGTAAACTGAGAAAGAACATTAAACGGTTTGTTGAAAAGAATATATTGCCGCGAAAGCGGAATTGTTTTTAAGCGGGAAGTTGTTTGCAGAGATATTATTTTATCTCCCCTTCTCTTCTTACTGCTCAAGGGCTTCATTCAAAAAATTAATAAAGGGAGACATTTCGCGAAATACTTCTTCGGCTTTGTTGAGAAAGTTTTTTTTAAAACACGCCGTTTCCGGCAATTCAACGCCGACAAAAAATTGTTTCAGCTTTAAATATTCCGCTAACGGGTGGTCGCTGGTAAATCCCTGCGGAATACGCTGAAGTGTTTTCCCTTCAATGGCTCCGAACATTTTTTTGAAAGATTTTTTTGTCAGTATCTCAAGAAATTCTTTTGAACGGCTGTCAATCGCTTTTCTGATTTTTTTTAATTGACCGCTTTCGGGCATATAAATTCCTCCGCCCAAAAATACTTCTCCCGGTTCAATACTCATATAATATCCCGAGCCGAGAAATCCTTTTGGGTTACCACGCATAACAAAATGCGCAGCAATGTGTGTTTTATACGGCGCTTTATTTTTACTGAACCGAACATCGCGATAGATGCGGAAAACTGAATGCTTCGGGTGAACATCATACTGCGGTGCAAATTCCGAAAAAAACGGCTTCAGTGAATTCACAAAGCACTGCATCGGAAATTTCAGCAGTTCTTCGTATTCCTGTTTATGCTTCGCATACCATTCCCGATTGTTATTTTTCTTTAAGCGTTCTAAAAATTTTATTCCTTCGTTGGGGAAACCGTTAAACGGCGGGAAGATTTGTTCATCAAGGTCGAGTATCATTTTTTCCGTTTGTTAATTTAAGATTCGGCAACAGGAAGCGTAACGGTTACTTTTGTTCCCTTATGAAGTGTGCTTTCAATGGTAAGAGTTCCGTTATGAATCTGCACACATTGTTGAACAATCGTCAGCCCTAATCCGGTTCCGAACATATTGCCGACATTTGAACCGCGAAAAAATGTTTTAAATAAATGGGCTTGATCGAGCGCAGGAATTCCGATTCCGTGATCTTCCACAATGAGAACGCAGGAATTTTCTTTGCGCTCCGCGTGAAGAATTACATCGCTTCCGTTCGGTGAATATTTAAAAGCGTTGGAGAGAAGATTATATAATATTGTCTGTATCAATTCGCCGTCCAGCCGCACGGCATTCAGAACGCCTTGTTCAATAAATAAAAAGCGGTGCTGCGATTCCAAATCGTGCTGCACTTGTTTGGCAACAGCCTGCGAAAGTTCTTCTAAATTTATTATTGTCGGAGAAAAGGAAATATTCCCGGCGGCAGCTTTTGTTGTAAAGACTACATCATGAAGCAGATCTTTCATTTCTTTCAGCGATTCGTTGATGCGGTAAAACGCCTGATATCTCCGCTCGCTGCTCCATTTATCGATAAACCGCTCCAGCAGTTCGGTGTTCGACGCAATGGTAACTAATGATGTGCGAAGCTGATTGGTCACCATCGCAATAAATCGTGATTTGAGTTCGTGTAATTCATTTTCACGTTCCGTGGCAATGCGCAAATGGTTCTCAGCTTCAATCTCTTTTGTCTTATCAAGAAAAAAACCGATATGACGCATGGAAGAAGAACTCGGCACCGAGACAATTTCAAAATAGACCGGAATTGATTCTCCGCCGGCAGAATGAATTACCGCATCTCCGCGAAATTGTTCCGCTTTGTTTTCTTGATTTTTCCACTGCTCAAGAAAAAATTCTCTTTCATTCTCGGAAAAGAATATTGAAAAACTTTCTCCCAGCAGCGATGATTTTTGCGAATCATGAAGCAGACAGAGCGTATCATTAATATCCAAAACAGCTCCCGTATCATCCAGCAGGCAGCAACCAATCGGCACATGAGCAATAACATTTTGAATTGAGCGATCTAACTGTTCCAATTGCGTGTGAAGCGTTGCCGTACTTGCGCGTAATTCTTCCGTGCGGGCGCGTTCGGCTTCGTAGCGGTTTTGCGTTGCATTGTTCTTTTGCTCTAATTCTTTAATCACTCCGTACAGCCGCTCTTTACTTTCCTGCAGCGCTGATTCTGTGGTCTGGTGCTTGGTGTGCTCTTCCGAAAGTTGTTCGCGAAGCGTTTGAAGTTCGGCATGAAGAGCCGTAATGGTATTTTGAAAATTCTCCGATGATTGTTCGGCGCCTAAACGTCCGGCCATTTCGGTATTATAGGTCATCGTCAGATGGTCAATCGTTCCCTGCAGTTCGGAATTTTTTTTCTGCAGCTGCTGAATTGTGCCGTACAATTCTTCAATGGTCTTCTGTAATTCGGTTGATGCCGTTTCGTTGTTTTCGGTTAACGCGCGCAGTGAACTTAATAATTGTTCGCCGGAACGGTCTTTTTCGTTTAATTGCTGATTGAGTGCTGCAATCGTTTCTTTCTGCTCGGCGGCAAATAATTCCATTGTTTCAATTTTTGCACGGAGCTGTTCTTCCGTATTGTGAAGAGCTGTTTCTGATGAGCGGCGCGCAGAAAGTTCACTTTCCCATTTCTGTGTTACCGCTTCGTTTTCCTGCTGTAATTTTAGAATTTGTTCCTGTAATAACTGCTTCTGTTTTTCCTGTTCTTGAGTTTGATTTTTTAGTTCATCAAAAATTTTTTTTCGGGCTTCATCGGCAAGCTTCCCGGACTCACGTTCCTGGTGAAGACGCTGCAGTTCTTGACGAAGATCTGTTATTTGTTTTTCCTGCTGCGAAAACAAATCGGATTTTTTTTTCTCTTCTTGTTCCAGCCGATCTATTTTTTGCAGCTGTGCAACAGTTCCTTTTTGACTTTCCGCTATCGCATTCCGAAAAGCGTTCAACTTGTTCGTCATTACCGTGATAATGACAAGAAGAATAATAACGGCGAGAATAAGACTTAACGAAGTAATATCCATAATTTCTTATAACGGAAACTTTCTGTTGATGAGTACGCTGTTATGCCGATAGTGTAGGGTACCGCAATTTTTTGAAAATTGCAATTGAAGTATTGCTCGGCGGGCGTTATTGTAAAACGCTTTATGCAGCGGGAACTTCCTGCGGTTCTAAAAGATAGGCAATATAAAACGGCTCATTCCATGCGGTGGGAATTAAGGACAACGTAAAATAAACAAGAAGTTTTGAACCGTCATTAATTGTTATAGAAATATTTCCCTGAAAATAATCTTCTTTGGATTCAAAGGCGTTCCATTGATTCATAATAAACGACCGTTCCTCCGGAGAAAAAAGTGCGCCGAAATCTTTTCCTATTAATGCGGCTTCCAGAGAACCGAAAAATTTTCCGAAGTGTTCATTGGCGGCGAGAATTGTTCCTTTGTTATTTAACAAAAATGCCATTACGGGCGCCTTATACAGAACCGTTTTTACCATTTTTGTAAAAGAATCTTCCATATCTTCTGTGCCGGGCTGAGCCGAACGATTTTTTTTCTTCTCTTCAAGTAATTCTTTTTCCAAGAGAAGAAGTTTCTTTTGAAGATCATTGATATTTGCCGTAAGACTTTTTTCTACATCCTCACGATTTCGTAATTGCTGCAATTCTTCATTCTGACCGTCAATAATTTGTTTTAATGTTTCAATGGTCGTTTGAAGTTTCTCTTCGCTCTCTTTTCCTTTTTCAATGAGATTTTTCTGTGCAGCATGTTCAACTTCCAATTGCCGTTCGAGAATTTTCACGGAATATTCCAGTTCGCTCATGGATTGCTGCAAAGCAACGCTGGACATATCCTTTGAAGCGAATGAAGAAGCTAATTCCAGTTCCCGTTTTTGCAATGCCGCTTCGGCAGCATGAAGCTGATCGGTTTTCTTTTTCACCTCATCGCGCAGCACGGCAATCTGCTGTTCGTTCATGTTTTTCTTTTGATGCAGCAGGGAAACAGAATCATTCTGCTCGCGGATAATTTTCTGCAGCGACGATATTTTGGCTTGAAATTGTTCTAACGATTGGAACGGAAGATTTGACTGCAGTGCTGCGGTTTCTTGTTCTTTTTTTAATTCTTCCTGCAGTTCAACAACCTGTTTTTTACTTTCTGCTAATTCATTATTAACAACGGAAAGTGTTTCCTGCAGTTTACGGATCTGCGCACGAAAATGGTCAGATGTTTTCTGATCTTCCGTTTGCGACTGCCGGTCGGCGTTTAATTCTCTTAAAAGTCCTTCTATGGTAGTTTCTTTTTCCGAGCTTTGCTGTGTCAGTTCGGAAATCTTCACCTGCTGTTTGGAAACTTCCAGATTCGCCTTCATTAAATGCTGCTGAAGATCGGCACGTTCTTTTTCCGCGGCAAGATTTTTTGTTACCAGCCGGTACAGCCAAAAGGTCAGCACTGCAACACCGGGAAGCCACCAATATTGAAACAGATATTCCATTGATAATTATTCTCACCCAATTAAAAACTTCAACGAGAGAGCACAGTAAATTTTCTCTTTCACGTAATTGTATAATCTGACAATGTTCCGGTACAACGGTAACGGAATTAATTGAAAATAGCAACGGCTGATGGTGTTATAAATTACTAATACCTTTTTCTCGTTTCAGAATATCTCAAAGAACTTCAGCCTAAGCCATACGCATGACATTGATTAATGGTGTACATACAAATCCGCTATGGCATGCCCTTCATCCATCGGGTCGCCTTCATCTCTGTTGGTGAGAATAATAATAACAAGATGCTGATCCGGATAGACCTGCACTTCATTGCGAAATCCTCTGGTGCTGCCGCCGTGGCGCGGATGCGTGATGCCTTTATATTCCTCAAAATGCCAGCCGAAACCATAATCAATTTCTTTTCCGTCGGTTGTTGCAGCTTTCGTCCACGCGCGCTGCTGTGTTTCTTTCGGAATAAGTGTATTGGCAAAAAGCGCCGTGTACCATTTTGCTAATTCTTCCACATTGGAATAAATGCCGCCGTCGCCGAGCACAGCACTGGTATTGCTTTGGTCGGCAAATTTCCAGGTATTATCTTCCTTCGCATAACCATAGGCACGGTTTTCAACTGTAGAAATTCCGTTTTCAAACGCAACCGTTGTCGGCATGCCGACAACATCAAAAATATGATGCTTGAGAAAATCCGCAAAGCGTTCGCCGCTTACTTTTTCCACGATAAGCGCCAGCAGCGAATAGCCGGAATTACTGTACCGATACTGTGAACCGACCGGGAAATAGGTGGAGTCAACCGTGCGGACTAATTTCAGCACATCATCATCATGCACTTGAACAGTCTGCGAATCGGGAATAAGCGATTCATAATCCACAATACCGGAAGTGTGTGTTAATAAATTTTTTACCGTTACAGAATCTCCCCACCGCGGAAGTTTTGGGAAAAATTTTGAAAGTTTATCGTCGTAAGAAAGTTTGCCTTGTTCTGCCAGCATCATAATACACATGGCGGTAAATTGTTTTGTCATAGAAGCAAGCCGGAAATTTGTTGCGGGAGTAACGGCGCGCTGCTCTTCCAGATTTGCCAGCCCGTACGACTTTTTAAACAAAATAGAATCGTTTTGCATCACCAAAACACTCGCGCCCGGTCCGTTCGGCGTGGAAAATTTTTTCATAATTGAATCGATGCGCTGTTCCGGCGTAGCGCAGGAAGAAAGAGTGAGCGCCGAAAGGATTCCAAAGAGAACGGCGAAGGCGAAGGTTTGCAATTTGTTGTTCATTAGGGTTACTCCTTTAATTAGAAAATGCACGTAATGTAAAACGGGGGATTTTAATTTCAAGGTGAGTTCCATCCGCGCGCTGTACGGTATACGTTCCTTCCATAAAACCTTCCAAGGTTTCCAAAATACAAAAGCTGTTGTATTCATGTGCCTGATTTGGAAAAATAACCGGCTGTTTCCCGACAATTCCTTCTCCTTCAACTTCTTCAATTTTTCCCGTGCCGTGGCTGATAATCCAATGACGGCGCAGCACTTGAATCCGTTCCGTGCCGTTATTTTCTATTCGTATGAAATAGGCAAACATAAATTTCCGTTCAAACACGTTTGATTCTGTTTGCAGAAACAGGGGGCGGACGCTGACCGTAATATGTTCGGTTGTTTCGCTGTACACTATTTACTTTTTATTAGAAAATCTGAATTTGAATTGAAGAAAATTTTTTCCATTCATTATTTCTTTGAGGAAAAAATTCCGAAGACCCAGGTGTAAAGAATAATCGCCAAACCGCCGAAAAGCAATTCCCACTGATGAATCCATGAACCCGCTGCCATAATAATAAAACCAATAAATCGGATGAGGTCAATAGATTTTGAATAAATGCGCTGATAATATTTTCCGAACGAAGAATTTTTAAGTTTTTCTAAGTCCCCAAAACGCGTAACAAAAAGAGAAACTACCAACGAAGGAACAAACATCATAGCAATGCCGAGCAGCATCTGCTGATTCCAGAAACAGTAGCAGGCATACAGCCCGCTTCCCCAGTCCGTAATTAACCGAAGCGGATGAATTTGCTGGTATAATGCTTTTTCTTTAAAATTCATAATAGCTCTCTCTTAAACCGTTACTAAAAATTCTGCGGTTTCTTTTATTCCGCTGCGAATGTTCATTCGTTCAATATTTTGCTGAACGGTCTGCCGAAGGTTGTCATCTTCAATTAAATTTTTAATAATCGCCGGCAGCCGGTTAATATTCGGCTCAAAAATTCCCAGCCGGTTATCACGAACAAATTCCATGTTGCCGAGCTCTTGTTCCCACAGATAATCTATAATAACGGGAATTTTTTTCAACATTAAAATTTCCATTATTGTTGAAGCACCGCATTTGGTAATAACAATATCCGAAACATTCAGCAGTTCATACACAAAGCTCACAAACCCGAATACTTTCAGAAAGGGAAAACTCTGCTGTAATTTTACAGCATCATTATACAGCTTTTTATTTCTTCCGGCAACAAGTACAAGGTTCACATCAAGGTTTGCCTGAAGCAGTTTTTCAACAATTTTTTCCCCGCGCCGTATTCCGTCTCCGCCGCCGATGATAAGAACGGTTTTCTTTTTCGGGTCAAAACCAAATTGAGATTGGTGAAACTGAATTTCATCGGCAGAAAGGGAACGGGAAAATTTTTCATTAACAATAAACGGAAAGACATGAAGTTTTTCGGGATCTTCTTTTTTTCGTAAACACGCTTGCTTCAGCCGCTCGCTGAACAACACAAAATTCTGTCCCTTCTGTTTAAACCAAAGCGGATGCGCCGTAAACGGATCGGTAATTACCGTTACGACGGGTATATGGATATTTAATGAACGAAGAACTTGATAAACCGGTTTGATGAGAAAGAAATGAAAAATAATTATTTTATCGGGGCGGTGTGTTTCAACGGCTTTTTTCATTTCATTTTTAAGATGAAGAGTTGCCATGAACACATTAAACAAACCAATCGGCGGAAATTTATTTGTTGCGTAGAGAAATTCATAAAACCATTTTGCCTTCGCCTGAAGAATGCGATATCCGTCTTCAATAATATAGCGGGCATAACCGAGCGAGTTTTCCAAACCGTCAATTAACACCGGTTCAATTTCCGGATGCGATGAAGTGAAATATTGTGCCAGTGCGCGCGCCGGAGCAAAATGTCCGCCGCCGGTACGCAAATAGCATAAAAGATATGTTTTCTTTTCGTTACTCATTTACGGTTGAATCTATGGAATAATCGCCGATCGGTATGCGCTTCCCGCTTTCTGGAATAAGATACAAAAATATTTTTGATAGATAAGGAACAGCCGAAAAGATTACGGAAAATTAATAATAGAAAGAGTGAAAATGCTTCAGTTGTTTTTCAAAACAGCATTTTTCTTATTCCTTTCATCACAAAGCGAAACGGAGACATGCCGGAAAATGCCGTAGCGATGGCGTAGAGCGTTGCCGGCGTCGGCGTTGCTTCATTGGTAATAGCGTACACCGGCTCCCACATTTGAGGAAAAAATTTTGCTTTAAAAGAATCCAAGCCGTTGAAATTATAAAAATATTTTCCGTACGCTTTTGCGGCACGCAGAACAGTTTTCAGCCAGAGCGGATGATGAATGGTTGAATGATAATGTTCCGAGAGAGGCGAAAGCCCCAGCGTAACGAGCGATGCGGATAATGTATTGAGATGAACAATCAGTTTTTCCAGCAGAAGTTCCGCCGTGCCGTTCGGCGCGCGCCTGCCTCGAACAATCTGCTCAATCAGCCAGCCGTTGCGCAGCGGAATGGGCGAGGCGATGCAAAAGCCGGCTGCCTGATTTTCAAAAACTGCTACGGCAACAATTCTATCTTCCAACCGTTCAAGTGTAAACGGTTCAACAAGAAAATGCATCGGAGGAAGATGGCGGGCAGCGAGCCATTCATGAAGAGATTGAACAAGCTGCGGATGATTTACCGCTTTTGTACTTTCCCACAATTCAACAGTTACGCCTTTATTCAGCGCGCGCGAAAGCTGCGCACGCAGAGATGGTTTCGCATACACATTGTCAATCCATTGCTGCGGATGCCACACCGGCTGCGCGCCTAACAATACGGTGGAAGCGGGAAGATGTTTGGAAAGAATTGCCGCAATCCGTTCCTGCGCGCTGAAGTAACAAACTTTTTTCTTTTTTGCCGCAGCATACGCGGTAAATTCCAGCACGCTGAATTCCAAATCTTCATCCGCGCAGTTGGGCGCACCGGCGGCGATAAGATGCGTGGAGGTTTCCACATAGCCGATAACCGAGCGGTGTGTGGAAGAAAACCACCAGAGAATTCCGGGATTTAATATCTGATACGAAATGGTATTCCATCCGAATTGAAGAACAAGTTCGCGGGCGCGCCGATACTCTTCTGTTGTATTGTTTACCATGTTCTTGAAGAAAGTTTGCGAACCATCCGCAGCACCGATTCTTCCGTTGTGTAGTGTTGAATTTCGGAAAGAGAAACCCATGCAAGATTTTTTGATTCCGAAGAAATTTTTAGAGGCTGCCGTTCATCGGCTTCAAACAGAAAACGAATATCATAATGAAAATGTGCCGGCTCGTTTGTTCGTTCGGGAATTTCATGAATATCAACATCAAAAATTTCATCGGTTACAGAAACAATTTGTTTCATTCCGGATTCTTCCAGCGCTTCACGCAGCGCCACCCGCAATATATCCGCATCTCCATCCGAATGACCGCCGGGCTGGAGCCATTTATTTAATTTTGCATGATGTGTCAGTAAGGTTTTTGTCCGCATTGCATTTACAATACATGACGAACCGGTAATATGGCCAATCTGCAGCGACCGTTCAAAGCAGGCGGGATGAGTTTCAATAAATGAAATAATTTTTTCCGCCATGGATGTTTCATGAGCATCAAACGGCGAATAGGTTTTTAATTTACGAAGCAGTTCGTTTCTCTGCATCGTCGGTTAATTTTGATAGACAGAAAAAAGATTATACACGCTTATTGTTGCGCTGAAAGACTGCAAAGATCCGTTCACATGAAAATAATTTGAAAAATACGGAGACTGAACGTTGTATTTGCTGAATTGTTCAAACTGCTGGTTGTACGAATATGCCGCCGAAACCGTAAGGAAAGAAAATATCGGAAGTTTGACGAGTGCGTGAATGCCGAACGCCAGGGGGTTTTCAATCGTTCCTTTATTTACCGATGAAATAATCTGCGACGGCATTTGATATTGCTCGGGATAAAAAACATTTGTGGTGGCGGAATACTGAGAACTTCCCCACAGCCATGAAGGCGTAATGTGCAGCGAAACATTTTTTCCGTCGGGATTTTGACTGACCGCCGCGGAAACCAGCAGCAGCGCCAACCAGATAATTTTTGTTTTCATAATTTTCTCAACATTATTTGTTCACAACATTTACGGGCGCGCCGTTTAAAAATGCTTTTAAATTTTCAATTGCCGCCGTAATTAACCGCTCGCGCGCGGCTAATGCCGCCCAGGCAATATGCGGCGTAATAACACAATTTTTTGCCGAAAGAAGAGGATTCGTAAGAGGCGGCGGTTCTTTTGAAAGAACATCAAGTCCGGCGCCGGCAATTTTTTCCTGATTGAGCGCATCTGCCAATGCCTGCTCATCAATAACGCCGCCGCGGCTGGTGTTGATAAGAAAAGCAGATGGTTTCATCTGCGAAAGTGTCTTTTCGTTTACAAGATTTTTTGTTGCTTCGGTTAACGGGCAATGAATGGAAACAACATCGCTCTTTCGGAACACTTCTTCCTGAGATACAAAAGAAATTTTATTTTCAGAATACGACATCCACTGCTGATATTTTTCGGGCGTTCGCGTTGAAACCAAAACCTGCATGCCGAACGCAAAAGCAATTTTTGCCGCCGCCTGTCCGATATTTCCAAAACCAAT